>NZ_JQFL01000002.1:0-109325 GCF_000764215.1 Pseudoalteromonas sp. ND6B | reverse complement strand
TGAATCGCCCCGTGTTTGCCAGAGACTCAATAACTTGAGAAACTGGAACTATGAAAAAATCAAATCGCTATACATCAGAATTTCGTGAACGTGCAATTAGGCTTGTTACCACACAACAGCATGAATACCCTTCTCTTTGGGCTGCGCTAGTATCGATTTCAGATAAACTGGGATGTACCCCAGAAACACTTAGAGCATGGGTCAAGAAATCTCAAGCTCAACCGTCTAAACCCTCTTCTAATACGCAATCAACTGAAGAACGCCTTGCCGTCTTAGAGCGCGAGAATAAAGAGCTCAAGCGAACGAATGATATCCTGAGGCAAGCTGCCGCTTTTTTCGCCCAAGCGGAGCTCGACCGCAAACAGAAGTAATAGTGGATTTTATTGATGCTTGCAGAGAGCATTACGGTGTCGAGTCAATTTGCAAGGAATTGCCGATTGCACCATCAACGTATTATTCTCATAAACAGATACAAAGAGAGCCTGAGCGACTGTCTAACCGCAAAAAGCGTGATGCTGAGCTGATAATACTCATTCGCGAAGTGTGGGAGGATAATATGTCAGTTTATGGTGCAAGAAAAATATGGAAGCAGCTACAGCTTGACGACCATCAAGTCGCCCGCTGTACAGTCGAACGATTGATGCGAGTTATGGGAATTCAAGGTGTTCGTCGGGGTAAAGCACATAAGACAACGATACCTGACGAGCAACAAGATAAGCCACTTGATTTAGTTAATCGTCAATTTACTGCTGAGCAGCCAAATCAACTTTGGGTAGCTGACATCACCTATGTTGCCACATGGAGTGGGTTTGTTTATGTCGCTTTCGTGATAGATGTTTTTTCACGATACATTGTAGGTTGGCGTGTATCAACGACAATGCACACAGAGCTTATTCTTGATGCGTTAGAGCAAGCTATTTGGCATCGTGGCAACCCCGAAGGGTTAATTCACCACAGCGACAGAGGCAGCCAATATTTGTCTATACGATACACTGAGCGACTTGCTGAAGCTGGAATTCAAGCGTCTGTAGGCAGTGTGGGTGACTCTTATGACAATGCATTGGCTGAAACAATAAATGGATTATTTAAAACAGAGATTATTCGCAGAAATGGCCCGTGGAAGAATGTTGATGCTGTTGAATACGCAACGTTAGAGTGGGTCAATTGGTTTAATAATCAACGCTTATTATCTTCAATTGGGTATATTTCACCAGCTCAATATGAAACAGACTACTATGATAATTTAAACGAGTCAGGTAAAGTGGCCTGACTTAAACAAACTGGTCTCCGATGAACTCGGGGCGATTCATTATTCCATGCAGCCAAGCAAGTAATATAGTTTGTTAGTTGATGATACGCACGATCAGGAGCATCTGGGCGAATTCTCGACATGGTAAACCCTGAATAAGTAGCACCACTACCTACCCAGCTCACAATTGAAGAAGCAACGCTGCCACCAGGAACAGCAAAACCAACTGTTGTAGTAACAAGGCCTAAAATAGTTGCCGCTTTCTCAACACTATTACCTGTTTTCATAATATCTTCGTTTATCACTGGGTGTAATAAAGCTAATAAGTTGATTGCTTGGGGCTGATTTGAAGCAATAGCAACATCGTTAGATGTTTTTGCAACACTACCAGGCGCTGAAGCGCCGCCACGCATAGCTGGAAGTAAGCTATTAAAAGATTTTTGACTATTATTGCTGGTAGAAAAAACAACTGATTGTGTCGTTAAGCCACCGGCTTTAACACGCTTTTGATCCCTAGGAGTTACAGTAGATTTATAGGTGCGTTGTAAGCGGCGATAAACCGCTGCGCTGCACTGCGTCATTTGGATTGCCAAAGCGGCTTGCTCTTTAAAAGCTCGCCCAATAGCGCGCTCGGAAAGTTGAGTTAGCTGCGCTTTTTTCTTCAGCACATTTTGACCAATGATAATATCCACAAAAATATCCTTATTTATTATATGATAAGCCCGATTCTAGCATAATGCTAATCAGAGATAACAGATCAAAAAGCAAAACTTTATTGGCTTATCTGTGGCTTAAGATCGCTTAAATCTAAATGGATAGTCATTTCAATATTCTCAGGCTGTACAGCAACATCACTTAAACCTGTTCTCGCAAAATAATTTTCAAAATCTTGCTGATATTTAGCCGAAAACTGCGTATACGCGCTAATAAACAAACTTAGCTTTTTAGCTATTATTGGATAGGTAGCGGCAAGTTCCCGCAATTTTTCAGGTTCAGCAAAGGCAAATTCAGCATAAATATTAAAGTCGTTCCCCATTGAAGTTTTGCCATAATCAGATAAAAAGCCCGCATTATAATCTGGCGCTAATTCATCTTTTGTAAGCGCTTCATAATTAGATACAGCAGGTTCCCAATCTTCACTTAATAAACTTTGCCACGTTACCAATATTGAAGGTGAATGATTAAAAATGAGTGAACTAAGCTCATGATGGAATCCGCGAAATGCGTTCTTATAGTTGGCTTCTGTTCCATTCCATTGTGCAATATTAGATAGAGCTATCCATTTAGACCCATAAGTCCCCCCAGCTGCCGCACCTTCAATTTTTATAGAGCTAGAAATATAGACAACATCAATCACTTCAGAAACAAATCCTTTTGGATATACACTTAAGGCAGACTCAATACCATCTAGAGTATCAGAAGCATCTTTTAAAGTAGTTCTAGTTATATTTACATTGTTTAAAGTAGCATCTTTGTTTGAAAACTCTTCTGGGTAAGATTCCTTCGGATCATCTGTTTTAATGTCTATATGATATGTTTTTACTAAACGATTAGCTTGCTCTGTTTCACTTTCTAAATATGAACAAGCACTAACTAATAATAAAAAAACAAATATTGCTTTTTTCATTTATAAAATCCTTTTTAATGAGCATGCCTGAATATTGCCGCCATTATTGAGAACGAAAGTTTAACAACAGCAGGTAAGCAACTTAAAGCTCTCATTTCATCTACCTAGAGCAAACAAAATAGAAAATAACAGGCAAACCTTAAAATAACTACATTCTTTTAGCCAACCCAAAATAAAAAAATCAAGAGACCTTTTACATAGGTTAAATACTACCCCTGTATTTTTAATTAAATTTTAAAACTATTTAACCCCTTTTCTATTTGCCAGCCGTTATAGCTCTGAAACAACATAATAAGTTAATTTGGAGCGGCTTATGCACACACTTGAATTCCCTAAAAACCCCATGTTCAAAACATCAACAGCTGTTATTGGCGGTGCTGCGATGACCTTTATCGCATTTGCCTTTATGCAATACTTAATTAGTGGCGAGCAAAGAGCGCCTATCAAATTGGGTGATGATATTACTGTTGAGATTTTTCAAGCACCAGAAGATAAACAAACCACGCATATTAAAAGAATACCGCCACCACCCACACCTAAAATACCGCCTAAAGCACCACCACGTGTCACACCTAGTAATGAGCCAATAACAGCAATAAGCACAGCACCACCCATAGTAATTGACAGGTTTGGTGACGATATGAAGCAAACACTTGCCCGCCCTACGGGAGATGCTTCACCCATTGTGCGCATAAATCCTAAATACCCAACTAGCGCAGCACGTGATGGTATAGAAGGCTGGGTGCAACTTAGCTTTAATATTTCACCCACAGGTGAAGTAATTGATGCCACAGTAGTAAATGCCGAACCAAAACGCATATTTGATCGCGAAGCACTTCGCGCCATTAAACGCTGGAAATATCGTCCAAAAGTAATTGAAGGTGTGGCACAATTACAAACAGGTCAAACCGTACAGCTTGATTTTAAACTAGACAGTTCGCAGTAAAGGAATAAGCGCCTATGCTATTGAGTATTAAGTCATGGTTATTTGAAGTGCCAAGCAAAGACTGCATGGCGCGGTATGCAAAAAGTGGCGACAACCGCCACTTAGAGCAGCTTATTACCTTATACAGTAACGATTTATATCACTACCTAGTTACCCAATCTAATACCCATTTAGCATACGACGTAAGCCAACAAACATGGCTAAAGGTTATTGAAAAGCGCCACCTTTACCAAGCACAAACCACGCCTAAAGCCTGGTTATTTCGACTCGCACGTAACACTCTGATAGACGAATACCGCAAACAGCAACACTTTGTCGAGCTTGACGAAAACAGCCAACGGCTTGCACAAAATAACAATCAAAGTGAATTAACAAGTAGTGATTCGCATATAGGCGACACACACATAAGTTATGAAGCATTTAACACTGCGCTCAAGCAACTTAGCTTTGTGCAGCGCGAAGCCATCACCTTACAACAAGAAGGCTTTAGCCTTGCCGACATAGAGCTTATAACGCAAAGCAACGCCCAAACCATAAAAACAAGGCTACGCTACGCCAAACAAAAACTAAAACAAAATTATTAGGAGACTGTAATGAATAAGCCTGATGAGCAGTTTAATGAAAAGCTCACTCAACATTATAACGAGCGAAAAGCATGTACTACTCTTTCGCATGCTCAACAACAGGCGTTAAAACACAGCGTAGCTCAAAAAAAACCTAAAAAGTTAGGCTTTGCCCTGCAACTCACAAGCCTTACCTGCGCATTAGGCTTACTGGCTTTTATAGTGCTCGACAGTAACAACGTGATAAATACTGCCCCTAAAACCGTATTTAACACCATAGACATACACGATTACTCGCTTATAACAACACATGAAATAGATCAAACAGGTAACTACGCAAGTACCATAACGCAACAAAAACGCGTGCTCGACACCCAACTAGCAAACGACTTACGCCGCCATCAACAACACCACATAGAATACGGCACGCTCGTAAAAGTAGACAATGACTGGTACATAACCAGCTGTAATAAAGAGGTACTGGTACACATTAAACAATCACTGCTCAGTGATTTAAAGGGAAGGCACGCAGTAGAAAGTAATATCAATACCGGTGATATGCTCGCTATGGCGCATAACGGCAAAGGGCAGATTATAGGGCTTAAACATGCGGGGGCTGGGGTTAGGGAATGTGGAGCTTAGATGGTTTTTAGGGCTAAATGTTTTTAAATCATACTTAATTTATTAATTACTCTTTCTCCTCAAATTTTTCAGAGCTTGAATTTTAAATACTTTTGATAATCTACGTAGCCTCAGCCAAGCCAAAATAGATATCATAAAAAATATTAAAAAGAAGCTTTCAACTATATCTTTTTCATTACTAACCAGTGCAAGATTAGCAGCACAAATACTTAAAAGTGAATTTAATGCCATTCCTCTTGCAATTCTATCGCGACTTACATAAATATCCATAGTTTTAATAAGCTCACTAGGAGAATGCGAAAGTATTTCAGCACTGTGCTTGTAAGGTTGTCTATCAGAATTACCTAATAGAGCATCGCATAATTTTTTACAGTATTTAGTCATACATTCAGGGATAATCTTTTTTATTACTTTTATTACTTTCGATATTCTACTGAGTAAAAATGAGGAGGTTACATCTACGTAAATACCTAAAACATAAGCAGTAGGAAAAAGACAAAACAGAATGACTTCTTTATAATTTAAATAATGCTGATAATTTAAATCTACATACAAACTCGATAATAAAACAATCCATATAAAAGAGATTATCCCTGTGATTAGATATTCAATTAACGCGACCGCATTTTGCATTGACTAGCATACCTGTTATTTTTTAAAGTTATTAGATAAGCTAAATATAAAATTTATCTTACAATTATCATAAAGTTTAAGGTTTTATAAAATCTTCAAAAGAACCATCAAGTAAGCTTACACCACCTTTTTCAAATACTGCTGGAAATAAGTCTCTGAGTTTCGCTAACTTTTCTTTTGCTGAATTATACGAGCGCCCCATAAATATTATTTGTTTATTATTACTGGTTGAATCTGAGAAATTTTTTAATAGGAATTGTATCGCTTTGTCTTCATACGGTAATGAATAACCGACAAAAATTAATAACTCAGCTTGTCTTAACTTTTCAGCTGACTTTAAAAAAATAGTCCGAAAGTATTTATCATCATAATTCTGTTCTTCCGAGGGGAGGATTATATTCGGAACTTCTTTACTAGAATAGTCCACGCAATACCTTCCTTTATGATCTTGATGTATATCAAACCCACCATTAATTTTGAACAAAGATATTGTAGCCCTACCTGTATTTACTTCATCAAAACATTTTTTACTAGTGATCCCTCTATTAATTTTAATACTAGGTTTAGAATGATAAAGAAGCTTTTCAATAACATAATCATAATTTGTAGTAATAAAAGTAAAGTCTTTCAGCTCTACTATTGACTCAAAAAAAGAGGTCAAATTACTACTAGTATTACAATTTAGCTGTAATTCATCCTCTCCGACCAAATCCACAAACCTATTTTTAATAAACTTTCGAATCTCTTCTTCAAGAAAGTGTATGCCAGAATAGTCTAAAAAACTTGGCATTAAACTAGGGTACCTCTTATAAATATCAAGATGATATTTAATTTGACTAAAGAATCTGTAACAATCTTTGTTAAACTCAGGTCCTGATTCATTGCATGGAGCTTTTATACCTAAATCATTAGCAATAGTGTAAAAATTAAAATTAGCCTTTAACGTTTGAAAATCATCAACTGAAAATAAATTGAAGCCTAATGGGTAGTCTTCCTTATACGCTTTTGAAAATCCAGCACCTGCGAAGAATGCCACTTTTTTATTTTTTGATAAAATTAAACTCTGTGCTTGTTCAATACTGATTTTATTTTCGACAGATTCTTGAGGGACGTCTAAAACTTTATTCAATAACTTAGACATCATTTTCTCCAATTATATTTGGTAAAAACCCAAATTCATCACTTAAATATTTAGCTGAAATCTTTGCATCTTTACGTAAGGAAAACTCTGATATCTTTTTAATTACCGTAGAAAAATTATTATCCTTTTTTAAAACCAAAATTGAATCCCGTCTGAACCCATAATCAACTAACATAATGTCATGTGTAGTCATTACTGTTTGAGTAATACTACCATTCCCGTCCTCATTTCTTAACCTAATAAAATCTAAAATAGCTTTAGATAATTTGTGATGTAAATTCCCATCATATTCATCTATTAATAGTGTAGTATTTCCAAGGTTGCACATTAGAAGTAATAAGATTAAGCTCAGCGCACTATAAGTTCCTGATGAAAAATAGTCTTTAGCTTCAGATAAGGTAAGCTCTATCTGGGAGTTTTCAGATTGGCTTGGTTTAATTTTAAAGTAATATTTACCATCTTTTCCCTCATTTATACTTATATTCGATATAGGTAATGCAAGATTTTTGAAAATATCAATTGATTTTTCAAGGATTAACTCTTGAAGAAATTCACGGCTTTCTTCGAACTCCTTATCATTAAACAGCTCTTCCGCAATTTTAGTCCCACTTTTAGCTACATCAGAGGTAAGGAGCAATAGCTTTGTAGCCCAGTTATGTATAAATTTAAGTTCAGGGACCTTAATACTCGTGGCATAGTTAGATACTAATCCACCGACATCAATAGATTCATCCAATAGCTTTTGAGTAGATTTATATTCAGAAGAAAACTTTAACCCACTTTTATTTCTAGTAAAAACTGACTTATTCTTAGCATTTTTTTTGTTATCTCTAGAGCTCAGATATTCATTTATTATAGCTCCTTTAAAAACGCTAAATGAATACTCAATGAAGCAATCTGTTTTTTGATCAAAAAGTAATGCCGTGAAGGCAGTAGGTTCACTAGAAGACTTTTCATCTAATAAAAAAGGTTTATAAGCCGATTTAATTTTATCAACTTGTTTAATGCAATTTGCAAAACAACTAATAGATTCTAATAAGTGTGACTTTCCGGATGAATTGGGCCCGATAATGCATAGCTGCTTATTAATTCTTAATGACTCAGAGATCGTAACTAAGCTTTCCTCGTATTCAGTTGATGCATTTGCGATAAAATCAAGCGTTTGCGGTTGACCTATACCTTTAAAATTGGAAACCTCGAAGGAAAGTAACATTTTTAATTCTCCATTTCATTATAGCGCACTAACAATATATCTATAATTTTACGATTTGTCTCAATTATTACTATTAAAACATCAAAAATAGACAATAAAATACTTATTAATGAGATTAATTGGTGATATATGGAAATTTCGTGGGTAATTTTCTCCAACTAAAATATAAATATTAAGTTCAAAACATGACACCTATGATAAGTAATCTTATCCGTGAATGGGCCTACCTTTAACAGTCAAGTTCACACTAATTATTTACTTGAAGAGGGTTGCTATATACGCGACCGTATAGGGAGAATGTAAAAAAAGGTAATAGCCTTTCCCCCTTTAATCTGCTACCACCAGCTTGACTGAAATTTAAAGTTCTCGAGTTCGTAAGGCTCAGGTCTTGTATCTTGCCAAGACTAAACACAAATTTCACGTTTAACCCCCTTCCCCGTCATCACGCCCTGAAATAAGTAATTGATGAGTAATTCATTTCATGGATGAAATTAAAGCCGTGACTTCGCCAAGGATGGCGAATACACGGCGTTTACGTTCACATCAATTGATTATTTGAAGGAAATAGCGTGATGCTCGGGTGCGCTGGGAGAGTCCAGAGAGGGGTCAGCGGCAGCCCCTCTTTGGCTGCAGTCGCCAGCGCGACAAAAAAGCCTGCAGATTTGCAGGCTTTAAACTCACTCACTTTGTTGGGTTTCGCTACGCTCAACCCAACCTACAAAACAATTAAGCTCGTTACTAAGTAAGCAACAAACGTTAGGCCGCCGCCAACTAATGCATAGGGTAATTGGGTTTTAACGTGGGTGAGTAAATCACAACCTGAGGCAATGGCCGATACTGCGCTGGTGTCGGATATAGGGGAACAATGATCGCCAAATATGCCGCCACCTAAAATAGCGCCTACCACCAGCGATGGCGGTAAGCCAAGCGCTTGAATAAGCGGTACACCAATGGGGATGAGTATGGCAAACGTGCCCCACGAGGTGCCTGTAGTAAACGACATAACCGCGCCGGTTAAAAACAGTACCGGTACTATTAAGTAAATAGGTAAGTAATCGCCAACCAAGGATGCAACAAACACACCCGTGCCTAGCTCTTTTAAACTTGCACCCAATGTAAGCGACAACAGCACAATGGCCACTAACGGCATTAATTCGCCCATGCCTTTAAAGCCGGTATCAACAAGTTGGTGGTGGGTAAATTGGCGCGAGCCAATCATTAAACAATAGGCTACAACAATAGCTAAAACCGTGGCGTACAATACTGATTTTGAACCGCTACCCTCGGCAAGTACCCCGTTACCGGTGTAAAACATAAAGCCAACCATGCTAACAATTAGCGTTAACAGTGGCACTAGCATAAAACGTGCTTTAGAGCCTTTTACTTCTTCTTTTAGCTCGGTTGTTTGTAGCTCTAGTTTTTGTTCAGCTACTTTCATTGGGCCATGTACTTTATCAAAGGCAATGGTATAAAAAACAATAACCAAGGTGATTATGGCGTAAAAGTTATAGCCTACACTGCCCCACAGCACCGATACGGCCGACTCACCTAATTCATAATTACCTAACAAGCCCAGTACAAATGCACCCCAGCCGTTTAGTAATATTAAAATACACACAGGGGCGCTGGTGCTATCGATTATGTAGGCTAAGCGCGCGCGGCTCATTTTAAATTTGTCGAACAGGCCGCGAGATAAAATACCCGAGGTAAGCACACTCAAGTTTGACTCTATAAATACCGCTACGCCGGTAAACATAGTTAAAAATCCCACTTGGCGCTTACTTTTAGCAACGCCTTTGTTCATCAGCAAATTAACGGTAGCAGCAACACCGCCAGACTCGCGAATATAAGCCAGTAATGCGCCTATTAAAATACTAAATATGAGTATACGGGTATTACCTGGCGAGCTTGCTACCGAAATTATGCGCTCTATGGTATTTAAAAATGTATTAAATACGCTATTTCCTTCGCCCTGAATGGCCAGTAAGAACTCTGATGAAGCCACTGCCACCAAAAGCGCCATAATCACTTCTTTACGCCAAAACACGATAGCAATGGCAATCAGTGGCGGTAAAATAGAATACCAATGCATAAACAAACCTTATTTATTTTTATAATGACGACGCTTTACTTAACTTAATAGATATAAGCACTTAAGTCACTTACTAACGCTTATTGATTTAATAATGCCTCATAAACAAGCGACACAATAGAGCCGTATTGCGCTGTTTCAAAATTTTTCCCTACAAATTGATAGCGCTTTTCAGTGCCTTTAATAGGAGTATGCCGCGCATTAGTGAGTAAAATAATGGCCAAATCGTAAGCCGGATCAATCACGGTAACTGTGCCTGTCCACCCTGTGTGGCCATAGGCCTGAGCGCTGGCATAAGGGCCAAAGTGCCAGCGCCTTGCTTGGTTATTACCTGCTAAACGAAAGCCTAACCCGTAGGTTTCATCACTGCTTTGTGGCGTTAAAAATTGCGCTAAGCTACTGGCGTTAAAAATTTGCGTATCGCCATATCCGCCTTTGTTAAGCAGCACTTGGCACAGCACAGCTAAATCGGGGGCGTTACTAAATAATCCCGCATGGCCTGCAACACCATCAAGCGAATAATAAGCACGTTCGTCATGCACCTGTCCTTGCAGTACATTGGTGCGAATATTATCAAAATGAATACGCCCATCTCGGGTATTACCGCTGAGCTCCGTGGCAGCAAACTGCTGTCGATTAAAACCTTTTTTAAGCGGATTAAATAAGGTGTTATTGAGTTTTAAAGGCGCGTAAATATGCTGCTCTAGGTATTCATCGAGTGGTTGGCCGCTAATTCGCTCAATTAAAACACCTAAAATCATGTAATCAATATCAGAATAAACATGCGGCGCTGTAGGTTCAGCGGTTAATGGCACGCTTGTTAATAATAACTGTTTAGTGGTTTCGCTTGTTTGTGAGAAAAACGCATCGCCGTAAGCGGTGTCTTTTCGATGAAAATCAAACACTGGCGGATAACCGGCACTATGAGTTAGTAAGTCTTTTACTTGGCGGTGCTCTCGGCCGCCTCCCTGATACTCTTTTAGGTATGAATGCACCGTATGATTTATGTTTAACTGCCCCTCGCTGACCAACTTCATTAATGCAAAGTTAGTAGCAAATATTTTAGTATTTGAGGCTAAATCGAATAAGGTATTTGTTTGCATGGGCTCTGGGCGTAATAACATTAAGTCATTTTGCTGATATTGCTTGGCGTCACCATAAGCGGTTAATTTTAATATCTTACCCGCTTTAATTACCGCTAATACCGCACCAGGAAAGCCCGCACTTACATCTTTTTCTATTAGCTTATCTACCGCACTAAAATCAATGGTTTTAGCCGCTGAGCTATTTAGAGTAGCAAAGGCAAATCGCAGCGTTAAACTGCCGTCAGCAGGTTGAATGTTATCAACCTTAAAAGTGTTAACTCCGTTGTGAGTGTACTGCCCTAAATTAAAGGCATACTCAGTATTTTTTTGCAGGGTATCAAGCGCTAACTTTTTATTATTAATATAAATATCGGCACTTAAGGCACTTTCATTTTGTAGTAATAATTGCCCACGCCCTTTATACGCTTTAAATGTCCCACGATTATTTACATATTCTCGGCTACTGGGGTTTGCATCTGGAAAAGTAGCAATTACCTGCGCATTAGCTAACGCGTTGATATGATTAACCGTTAAAGGGCGCTCTGATTTAATTGCTGTAGAGCGACTACAGCCCGCAATAATAATGCTCAGCAGCAATATAACTACTTTATAGTACGTTTTATTATTTATCATTTTTAAAGCCCAATACACGCATCCCTTTTATTAATACAGCAAATAAGGCGCTCTTTGCTGTTTAAACTGTTTTAGCCCGGCTTGCCAACTTTGTTTAATTTCCTCAGCTGAGTGCCCTGCTTCTATGGCAAGCCTTAATTTATCAGTTCCTGCGAGCTTATCCATAAAGTCGGCACGTTCAAAAAACGGCTGTTTAGCCTGAGTCAGTTGCTGGTATGCATTAATTAAATAATTTAAGTTTAAGCCTGTGATATTACTATGGCGTAAATCAATCCCTTTCACTAGCTGGTCTTTAAATTTAGGATTAAGCGCTGCGCCTTTTATTGAACGCGGGGTAAAGCTAAAGTCCCCAAGTGCTACTGGTGAATAACCAATAACCTGAAATGCAAAGTCAGTTCCCCTACCTATGCTAATAGGAGTGGCTTCAAAAAAGCAAAGTGATGGATAAAGCGCAATTGATTGATCGTTGGGTAAATTAGGGCTTGGTTTTACCGGCAAACTATATGGCGTTGTGCGGCTGTAGCCGGCAACAGGGATCACGTTTAGCTTTAAATCACGAGCCTGATTGATCCAGCCCTCGCCTTTGATCATGTTAGCAAGCTCGCCTACCGTCATACCGTGTAATACAGGGATTGGGTGCATACCCACAAACGATTTAAACTGCGGTTCTAAAATTGGCCCGTCAATGTGGCTAATATTAGGATTTGGCCTATCGAGTACTATAAATTCAACACCCTGCTCGGCCGCGGCTTCCATCATGTAATGCATAGAGCTTATGTAGGTATAAAAACGTACGCCCACGTCTTGAATATCAAAAATAATTACATCTACATTTTGCAATGACTCGGGGGTTGGCTCTTTGTGTTTACCGTAAATAGAAATAAGCGCAATACCGGTTTTGCTATCAACGGCGTTTTGTACATGAGCACCGGCATCGTGATCGCCTCGAAAGCCATGCTCAGGTGCAAAAATTTTAGTGATATTGATGTTTTTAGCCAGCAAGCTATCAACTAAATGCGTTTGCCCCACAAGAGAGGTTTGGTTAACCACCAGCCCTACACGTTTGTTTTTTAATTGGGGTGCATACAAAGCAAATTGCTCTGCACCAACGGCGATTGCATGTTTAGCCTCATTTGCATGTGTAGCAACGGTAAAAAGTGCACTTAGTATAAAAAAGAAGGTAAAAAACACGGTTTTAAACATACAGCAAGATCCTTTTAAACAAGGCATTTAAAATAACACAGCTAAGTTTAAAGAGCAGCTTAGGTTTTAAGAATTAGCGGTCAGCGGTCAGCGGTCAGCGGTCAGCGGTCAGCGGTCAGCGGTCAGCGGTCAGCGGTCAGCGGTCAGCGGTCAGGTAATAAAAATAAAACACCGAGCCTTTTGCAAGCGCAATTTTTATATTGTAGGCGGGAGTTTACCTCGCGCAGGTTTTAGGTTTTAGCAATGAGAAGCTGTGTTTCTAACGTAAGTAAGCTCTACGTCCACATTGAAAATAGACGATGATATTATTTGTAGAATGTAGCTTGCTGGCGTTTAAATGCTCATGGTGATTTTGAACGTCTCATTTACTCCTCTTTCACTTCTCTTTGTGCATTTAAGTTTTTAAGGGCGTTATTCACAAAGAGATTAAGAGGCGCTGCGCTTTTAGAGAAGTGACTGAAACATTATAAATCAAAAGCGACGCTTTTAACGTAAGCAAGCTCTACGTCCACATTGAAAATAGACGATAATATTATCTCTAAAATATAGCTTGCTGGTGTTTAAATGCTCATGGTGATTTTGAGCGTCTCATTTACCCCTCATTCACTTCTCTTTGTGCATTTAAGTTTTTAAGGGCGTTATTCACAAAGAGATTAAGAGGCGCTGCGCTTTTAGAGAAGTGATTAAAACATTATAAATCAGAAGCTGCGCTTCTAACGTAAGCAAGCTCTCCGTCCACATTGATAATGTTGGCGGTGGTGTTACCAAAAAACCACCGTTATTGTTTTATTAAGCTCTTTAAGTTTTTACTGTACGTTCTACTTACCTTGAGTGTTTTTTCGTTATCTAACACCGCCATGTATTCAGAGTTACGTAATGGGTTGAGCTGTTTGATATGGCTTAAATTAACAATCGTTGATTTATGTATGCGTAAGAAGTCTTCTGGTAAGGTATTTTTTTCAAGATCTTTTAAACGCGCACGCATTACATGGGTTTCAGCCAGTGTATGAACACACATATAATCGCCTGCGGCATCAATCCATAAAATATCTTTAAACGGAATTATTTGAATTGGGTTTTTAGCATCTTGGATGACTAAGTTTTCGGCTTCAAATTTATATTCTGAGTTTTTTGAGCTTTCTAATTCTTGATGTTCGTTTTCTATCAGCGATTGGTGTACTTCAATCAATGTATTTTTTCTGTGGAGTTGCTCTGTTTTTACTACTCTTTCTATGGCTTCTGCAAGGCGAGCTAACTTAACGGGCTTGAGTAAGTAGTCAAGGGCTCTTACCTCAAATGCTTTAACGGCATGCTGGTGAAACGCAGTAACAAAAATAACCGCTGGACAGCTTTCTGGTTGAAAATATTTAATTAGTTCAAAGCCTGATTTTGTTGGCATTTCTATATCTAGAAACACTAAATCAACGTCATGTTTGTTAAGTACGTTAATAGCTTCATCAACACTTTGTGCACTGCCAATCACTTCAATTTCAGCAAAGGCCTCTAAACGAATACGCAACCCTTCAATAGCGCTGTATTCATCGTCAACAAGTAATGTTTTTAATTGAATCATTATTGCAAACCATTAATAGGAAGAGAAATACAAAGCCATGCGCCGCCTGATTTGCCATTGCCTTTCTCAATGCGATGGCTATTTCCATACATTAATTTTAAGCGTTGCTCGCAATTAGCTAAGCCAATGCCCCTTTTCGATTTTTTATTATCGTCAAACCCTTTACCAGTATCTGCAACTTTAATGAGCAATGCGGTTTTTGTTTTTTCAACTTTAATTGTGATCACCATTTTTTGATCTGCTCGCATACCATGTTTTAACGCGTTTTCTACCAATGGTTGAATTAATAAAGAAGGTATTAATAAATCGTTGCATGGTTCATCAACGTTAATATTAACCTCTAACCGGTCAGTAAATCGACATTGCTCTATATCTAAGTAAGTTTTTAAAATGGCAATTTCTTCTTTAATCGCTACTTTTTCAAGCGGATCGGTATACAAACTATGGCGCAGAAGATCACACAGTTTTTCGAGCATATTCACTGCCTGCACACTTTCTTTTTTTAAGATTAAGGTGCAAATAGCATTAATGCTGTTAAACATAAAGTGCGGATTAAGCTGATATCGAAGCATTTTAAGCTGTGATTCTTTAGCAAGGTGTGTCGCTTCTGCGGCTTTTTGAGTTTGCTCTAAATTGTCGAGATATATTTTGATCCCGTAATAAAAAGCAGTCCATGTTGAGAGCATAGTTAACGATGCAGACGTCCATGTACCAAAGTCAAACCACGACATGGAAAGCCACCAATTGCCATATAACCACTGCAAAGACGCCCATTTAATTTGTGTCCAAATTAATGTGGCAGTTAACAGTAGCACCAGATGCAGTGCTATTTTAACTTTAATCCCTTGCCTATTTGAGCAGTTATAAGCCCTTCTTAAAAGTAAGGTGATTAAAAAGCCACACGCTACATCAATAACTAAATGCGGAATATGTATCGACCATGGCTCGTCGCTTGGTATTTTTATCATTAGCTCGGTCAGCATTGCATACACAATCCAACCGCAGCTCTGAAACAACCAGAAAAGATGACTTCTGGGATTTTTGGAATTCAAATTAATACGTCCAACTTTAAAGGCAGTTGAATAGCTTACTTATTATCAACTGCCTTTGCCTTATTTATTTTGAGCACGTGATTGATAATGCGTCATTATTAGGTTTTGCAGTCAACGCGATATCTGCAACTGCTAAACTTAAACGCTGAGCTGAAATACGAATTACATCTGACATAGATTGTTCAATCAGTTCGCTATCGGCGCAATTGAGTGGGATTGATAAAGTATGCCAGCGCTTATCTGCCATTGTTTTTTCAAACGATGAAAAATCAATACTTCTTAAACAGTTATCTAAATTACACATTACTTGTAACTGAGCACCTTGCTCTGGAGCTTTATCTAATCGCATCTTTAGTTCAAGGTAACCTGATTTAAATTTGCGTTCGAGTAGCGTAGGTTTTAAGTAACTTAGGCTAAGCGTTGCATCTGAGGATTGAGATTGCCACTTAAACTGCCTTGCATCCTCTTGATACGATAAATTAACCGATTGCATTAACAAACTTTTTTTATCGCCACTGGTGGCCGATGAACCACTAGTTAAAACCTTTGCTGTTGTATCAGCTAACGCCCAAGTGAGATTTTTAGCTAAACTTTTTACAAACAATGGGTGTGCATCGCTTTTAACGATTTTTTTAGGGCTTGTAGTTTCACTCACAACAGGTATGTTTACTGTGTCTTGATAAGTTAGCCCGTAGCCATAGGCAAAGAGCGGGTCGTAATTTACATCGCCTAAGTTAAGGCTAAATTGGTCGTCGTATTTAGGCCACGAAAAACTCAACTTACCGCTAAAATCAAACTGACTGTTACCGTTTTTATCTGTTAGTAATACGTCTGCAACTCCCTCACCCTCAGAGCCTGGTAACCATGCAGCAACAAAGGCATCTGATGCATTGAGTTCTTTATTGACCCAAAGCGGGCGACCACTTAAAAATACGGTGACTACCGGAATATTGTCTGCCTTAAGTTTTTTCAGCAGTGCAAGAGCGTGTTTGCTTTCATGCTGAAACTCTAGCATTTCTATATCACCAAACCACTCAGCATAAGGTTCTTCACCAATAACAACAATGGCTACATCTGGCTTGGTTTTATAGTCACCAGACTCACTTAAGCTTATTTCACCGCCTGCTTTTAATACTTGCGACTTTAAACCTGCATAAATAGAGGTCGCATTTGGAAAGTCGCTATTAGTATTGTCTGTGCCCTGCCAAGAAACGCTCCAGCCACCTGCTTGCATATTGATTGCATTGGCGCCTTTACCGGCAACTAAGATGCGGCTATGCGCTTTAATTGGCAAAACGTTTTCGTTGTTTTTTAATAGAACGAGTGACTTGCGAACCGCTTCTCTTGCCAAAGTGCGATGCTCATTAGCGCCTAACCACTGCGGATGTTGTGATTCAGGTCGTGCTGATGGTTTACCCTTTGTAAACACCCCCCAGCGGATTTTAGCCCTTAAAAAGCGTCTAACCGCATCGTTTATTCTTGATTCGGCTATTACCCCCTCTTTCACTTGCTTAACAGTATTATGATAAAAGGCTTCAAAATGCTCTGGCACCATGATTACATCAACACCTGCGTTTATGGCTTGGGCGCATTGCTCTAAATCGCAGCCTTCTACAAACTTATGCGCATTCCAATCACTAACTACAAACCCATCAAAGCCAAGTTGGTTTTTAAGTACATCCGTTAATAAATGCTTATCGCCATGTACACGTTTGCCATTCCAACTATTAAAGGATGCCATCACTGATTGCACGCCTTCATTAATAGCAGAAAAATAACCTGCGCTGTGAATATCTCTTAATCCTTTTTCATCGATAAGCGTATTTCCGCGATCAACGCCTCGCTCAGTGCCACCATCACCCACAAAGTGCTTAGCGGTGGCAATACGGTTACTGCCTTTTAAAAAGTCAGCGCCTATGTCACCTTGAATACCGGTCACCATACTACCTGCATACAACCTAACTAATTCAGGGTCTTCTGAGTAACTTTCATAAGTTCTGCCCCAGCGATCATCTCTGACTACAGCAACAGTAGGCGCAAAACTCCATTCAATACCTGTGGCAGATACTTCCTTTGCTGTTGCTTGGCCTATGCGTTTAATTAAATCAGCATCATGCGCAGCTCCTAAGCCAATATTGTGCGGAAATAACGTAGCGCCATACACATTACTATGCCCATGCATGGCATCGGTTCCCCATACCGTCGGGATCGCAATACCATCTATGGTCGAATCCATAGAGGCTAGGTACATTTCATCTGCGTATTTTAACCAAGTAGCTTGATCCGCTCGTTTATTTCCGTAAGGGGCAGTATTTCCGCCATTTAGATAAGAGCCAAATCCATACTTTTTCATTTGCTCTACACTTAAATAGCCAATTTCTGGCTGGATCATTTGCGCCACTTTTTGCTCTAAAGTCATTGTTGCGAGCAGTTTATCAATCTTTTTTTCAACGGCTGGATCACGCTTAAGTTGCGTATTCACAATAGGCCAGTTAACTTGCTGATTGTCTGCACTCAATACATTTTGACAGTTGAACATGCCAAAAACAGGCAATAAGCAAAGTAATAATTTAGGGTGTTTTATTTTCGACATTTAAAACCTTCGAGATTAAATACTGTTTTATAAAATACGGACTGATTAATTTAGTGTGGAATATATTCAATAAAATCATAATATGCCCATGAAGGGCTGTCGTAGTATTGACCCGGAAAGTAATTCCCTTGAGTCGAGTTGTCACCATTCCACTGGTTAATCATTATTTTTGTTTTATCAATTGGCCATGCATAGCCGGGAATTTCATTATCGGCTATTACGCCATCCCCATTGTCTTTGTACATCACTCTAATTGTTTTCTCGTTTCCTTGTGAGTCGTACAGATACCAACGAATTGATGAGCTTGACCAATCAAAGCCAATGGTTAATAAGTTTTCTCTGTAATCAAGCCCAAACTGGCTTAAATCGATATCCCTTTCCCAACTTTGATATGTGCCTCCTTGGGGCTGGTAAATCACATTGGTATGAACAACATTGCCTAAAGAAGGTAATAGTTCGATATCTATTTCTTGCCATGCGCGTCCTGGCGAATCCCACCATGAGGTATAAGTAAAAATAGAAGACACGGTACCGGCGATATTGCCCGACTTAACACTGCCTTGTACCTTACCAAAACTATAAAAGCGATTACTTTGCAGCTCAGCACATGCACCTTGTGACAGAGAAAGGGTGATGCCGTGTTGACTTGGGTTAATCATTCTTGGGACAAATTCGCAGCCAAAAGGTGAGCCATTATCGCCACTACGTGCACTCCAAAGAGTCGTGTCAAATCCCCACGAAAAATCGTCTTTAAAATAGTTAGCGTATGTGGCGGGTGAAATAACTATAAGGCCAGCAACTAAGATTGAAATTAACTTCGTTTTCATTATTAAATCCTTATTTAATCAAGCACCTCCTACAGTACTTTAGCCTGTAGGAGGGTAACTTTTACTCGGTTATTTAGAATGAAAAACCCGCTCTCATACCGTAATATCTCGGCATACCAAAGCTGCCTTTTGGGATCCCCTTACCAGTATTATTCCAGTATTGAATAGTTTCATCTGAAGCATTATTAACAAACACTTCTGCAAACCAGTTTTGTCCTTGCGGCTCATACTTAATAGAGGCGTTAAATACGGCAAACGCATCGCGGCTATCATCGATATATTTTGTTGCTTCATCTGGCACTTGAAAATCCATGTCATCTAAATGTTTATCAACATTCCATACCGTTGAGTACGACTCATCTTTCCAACTGGCATTTAACCATGCGTGAACAAAACCATACTCTCCTAAGTTGAGTGTATGTGTGTAACTGATATTGGCGGTAAACTCAGGGGTCATTGCTAAATTATTCCCCTTAAGATTGGTAGCTAACAGGGTATTTTCAGGATCTTTTGATTCTTCATAAGAAATATCAAACAGATACTCCGCGTCGTAATCCCATTTAGTATTCCAATCTTCAGTAACTTTTGCATCAGTCCACGTTACGTAACCACTAATTCGACCATTTGGATACGGCTTCCAATCAAACTCAAGCTCAATCCCTTTTATTGTTGAGCCAGGGACATTTTGTGTGTAGTAAGCTATAACTGGCTTGTTTTGAAAATCGAGTACAGGCTCGCCATTACCGTCTAAAACGGGAGAGCCATCTTCATCTTCTACCACAGATAAACGCTCTACGTTACCAATAGAGCCCACTGATGCGTATTGCATGTCGGTGTAATCTGTGTAAAAAAATGCGGCTTTTAGGTTTAATGAGTTATCAAAAAAGCTCGATTTAGCACCCAATTCCCATGTTAGTACTTCTTCTGGGTCGAACTTGGTTTCAAAACGAGTAACGTCACCGGTTCTGTCATTTACCACTTCGTAAACATCACCAATACCACCGGCTTTAAAGCCACTGGCAAGATAGGTATAAACCATGGTTTCAGGTGAAATGTCATAATCTAAACCAACACGAAAATCATGGTGTTTCCAACTTCCCTTATTGTCGTTTTCAAAGTATGACGCATAAATAGAAGGATCTTCGTAGTAGTCAACAGGGAGGTTATTTAAATCAGTTCTATTTAACCAACCTACGGCGCAGCCATCAGCATTAGAACAGCGATAGGTTTTTCCGCCTTTATCTTCTTTTGTTTCATCACTAAATCGATAGCCAAGTGTTAGGTGTAACTTTTCAGTTAAGTTGTATGTACCTTGACCAAATAATGCGAGGGCGTCGGTAGAACGATCGGGTTGATCCCAAAACGCTTTGTCATCCATAGGATTATCGTAATAACCTAAGGTTTTTGTTCTTTCATGAAAGTAATTAATACCTGCAATCCAGATAAAGTCGCCATATTCATCAGATTGTATTTGCAGCTCAGTTGAAAAAGACTCTGCGCCAGTGCCGTCTAAAAAGTAAGTTGCGCCATCCCAAGGGTCTAAACCTACTTCACTATCTTGTGCTGAAGAGCGTTCCATATCTTCATAGCCCAATAACCAGACAAGTGAATATTCATCGTTTATGTTGTAATTAAGGGTGTTTCTTAAGTACGTGATATCTAAATTAAGCTTACCGGGCACATTTACAACCGCCTGATAAGTATTATCGCTGGGTAAAAAGTTAGTGCAGTCTCCCCCTAGTTCAGCACTTCTGCCACGAATTTTATCGCAGTTAACTAAATCTAGGTTGTTATTGCTGTCATTTACATACTTTTGAAAAACAGTGTGGTTTGAAAAATTGCCGTCCAAAGGCTCCCACAAGGTGCTAATTCTAAATGAATATTCATCAGCATTATTGTAAAAATTGCTTTTATCAGCCGGTGTTAGCGCGCGAACTTTTTGCGCTTCTGGATCTGTGCCAGCGCCATCTATCCACCAGTTTTCTCGTTGGGTAATTGTTTGACCCACGCCTTGATAAGAGTCTTCAGAGATTACTGGCGCATTAAGAATATCGTCGCTTAAGCGTCTTGAGTCATATTGGTTAGGATCGTAATACCCTTCTAAATAAGAATCCCGTTTCAAGCCTTTTCCTGAAAACCTAACGGCAAATTCATCATTAATAGGAATATTTAAGACTGCATCAATATTTTTACTATTAAAGTTTCCCGCTTCAATACTGACGTTGCCATATAAACCGGTAAACTCTGGTTTTGCTGAAATAACATTAATACTACCCACCGTTGAGTTACGACCAAATAGAGTGCCTTGTGGACCCCTTAGAGCTTCAACCCTGTCTATGTCGTACATCAATGCAAGGGCACCTTGCATACGTGGTGAGTAAATACCATCAAGGTGAACACCCACAGCCGGATCGCCAAGCTCAGTAATATTAGTAGAGCGTACACCTCGCATTGAAATAACCGGCGCAGCTTGATCTGTTGCAGTTGAAATATCTAAGCCAGGGACTAAGTTAGCAATATCCTTAACGCTATTAACACCGTTTCTTTTCAGCTCAGCTTCAGTTAATGCTGTAATGGCAACAGGTGTTTCCATTAATCTTGTTTTGCGCTTAGTTGCTGTTACCGAAATGATTTCTAATGAAACTGTTTCTTTTTCTGACGCTTGCTCTTTATCCGCGGAAGCTTCTTGAGCATTCAATGGCATTGAACAAGCCAGCGCAACGGCTATTGATAGTGCTGTTTTATTTATTGTGTGCATGTTTGACCTTTTGGATGTGTGTGTAAACGTTAAACTTTGTTACTTTTATTTAACAGTCTCATAGTATCCATATCGATTATTTTTATTACTAGTCAAATACGCCAAGACGAGTTAGATATAATACAAACCGAAATCACCTTCTAATTTTTGAAGCTAAAGCCAGATAAACCTCAAATATTTTCCTCGTAGTTTAGCCTTTTGACTCTATTTCAGACACAAAAAAAACCGACTTAGTGTCGGCTTATTTATAAAAGCGGTAGACGCAGGATATCTCTTGTAAGGGTGAACCTATGACTGCCTGATTCGTAGCTAGAAGAAGCGGCACATCTACATTGAAAAGTTGGCGGTGGTATTATTTCTAGACCGTAGCTTACAGGCGTTTAAATACTCATGGTGATTTTGAACTTCTCATTTACTCCTCTTTCATTTCTCTTTGTGCATTTAGGTTTTTAAGGGCGTTATTCACAAAGAGGTTACAAGGCGCTGCGCTTTTAGAGAAGTAATTAAAACTTTATAAGTCGCAAGCTCTTCGTCTACATAAAAAGTTGCGGTGATATTATTTATAGACCGTAGCTTACAGGCTTTTAAATGGTGATTTTGAACTTCTCATTTACCCCTCTTTCATTTCTCTTTGTGAATTTAAGTTTTTAAGGGCGTTATTCATAAAAAGGTTACGAGGCGCTGCGCTTTTAGAGAAGTGACTGAATGGAAGATTTGGCAGTATGTATCATTAGGTTTAACTGATATCTGAAAGCTTTCTCAAATTTCAGGCACAAAAAAACCGACTCAGTGTCGGCTTATGTATGAAAGTGGTGGGCGCAGGACATATCTTGTAAGAGTGAACCTCCGACCGTTTGGTTCGTAGCTTGCTACTTTCCCATATTCACTTTATTTCAGGCACAAAAAAACCGACTTAATGTCGGCTTATGTATGAAAGTGGTGGGCGCAGGACGTATCTTCTAAGAGTGAACCTCCGACTGCTTGGTTCGCAGTAGGTTACTCTATCCACATCCACGCTTTGATTTATTTCAGACACAAAAAAACCGACTTAGTGTCGGCTTATGTATGAAAGTGGTGGGCGCAGGACGTATCTTTTAAGAGTGAACCTCTGACCGTCTGGTTCGTAGCTAGCTACTTTCCCATATTCACTTTATTTTAGGCACAAAAAAACCGACTTAATGTCGGCTTATGTATGAAAGTGCTGGGCGCAGGACGTATCTCCTAAGCGTGAACCTCCGACCGCTTGGTTCGTAGCTTGCTACTTTCCCATATTCACTTTATTTCAGGCACAAAAAAACCGACTCAGTGTCGGCTTAT
This sequence comes from Pseudoalteromonas sp. ND6B, assembly GCF_000764215.1. Lineage (NCBI taxonomy): Bacteria > Pseudomonadati > Pseudomonadota > Gammaproteobacteria > Alteromonadales > Pseudoalteromonadaceae > Pseudoalteromonas > Pseudoalteromonas sp. ND6B. The sequence goes on along the minus strand of NZ_JQFL01000002.1, from coordinate 86,178 downwards.
GTATGAAAGTGCTGGGCGCAGGACGTATCTTGTAAGAGTGAACCTCCGACTGCTTGGTTCGCAGTAGGTTACTCTATCCACATCCACGCTTTGATTTATTTCAGGCACAAAAAAACCGACTTAATGTCGGCTTATGTATGAAAGTGGTGGGCGCAGGAGGATTCGAACCTCCGACCGCCTGGTTCGTAGCCAGGTACTCTATCCAGCTGAGCTATGCGCCCACTTTCATATTTACTTATTTAAACTCTAAGTGAGAGTTGAAAGTGGTGGGCGCAGGAGGATTCGAACCTCCGACCGCCTGGTTCGTAGCCAGGTACTCTATCCAGCTGAGCTATGCGCCCACTTTCATTTTGCTTGTTTTAACTCTAAGCAGAGCGTTCTCTAAAAGAGAGTAAAGTATGGTGGGCGCAGGAGGATTCGAACCTCCGACCGCCTGGTTCGTAGCCAGGTACTCTATCCAGCTGAGCTATGCGCCCATACTTTATTTTACAAGATGCGCCATTTAAAAAATGGTGGAGAGGGAGGGATTCGAACCCTCGATAGAGCTACAAACTCTATACTCCCTTAGCAGGGGAGCTCCTTCGGCCACTCGGACACCTCTCCGTCTTGTGGGGCGTATAATAAAGATTTCAGAAAATATGTCAAACACTTTTCTGACAAAAGTGACTATATGGCTATAGATTGCACACATGCCTGGTTTTAAAGTGTAATTAGTTTGAAAAATAATCAGGTTAGGTGTTTGGGGTGCTTGAATTTACACCCATCACTGGCACTAGTTCGTCCGTAAGTTCAGCAAGGTATTGCTCTTGATAGCCTAACTTCTGAAACTCGGCAATACACGCGCGATAATACGCTTCTCGCTGTTGCTCTGTAGTGTTCTCATCAGGTAAAGATTCTACTCGTTTAGCTTTCATATTATTTATCTAAGTCCTTTAGAAATTTTTATTTTTTACGACTAAGAATGACCGTGTATAAATTTCGGCCACATTTTAGCTAAAAAATTCACATAAATACAACATAATGTTTAAAAAACAATCATACCAAAAAGTTATAGCACTGCTGTAATGTTGCTAAGCAGTCAAGCAACTTTATGATAATGAAGCTGAATTAAAGATTAATTTACTTGTATACTTACACTTAATTATCAGTGTAGTACTTATTAATTAAAAGCCCTAATGTGAAGTTTAGGCAATGTCTCACAAACAATAGGGCAAAAAAAACGCCGCTAGTTAGCGGCGTTGATAATTTTTTAGTTTATTCCTTCAAGCTTAGTCTGCTTGTGGGCGCATATGCGGGAATAAAATAACATCTTTGATAGTTGATGAGTCAGTAAACAACATGACTAAACGGTCAATACCAATCCCTTCACCCGCTGTTGGTGGTAAACCATACTCTAGCGCGCGAATGTAGTCTTCGTCGTAGTGCATTGCTTCATCATCACCTGCGTCTTTTTCTTCAACTTGGCGAGAAAAACGCTCAGCTTGATCTTGTGCATCATTAAGCTCAGAGAAACCATTTGCAAGCTCACGGCCACCAACAAAGAATTCAAAGCGGTCAGTTACAAATGGGTTTTCGTCGTTACGACGTGCAAGTGGAGACACTTCCCACGGATACCCTGTGATAAATGTAGGTTGGATAAGCATATGCTCAGCCGTTTCTTCAAATATTTCACATAAAAACTTACCCGGGCCCCATACGCAGTTTTCAGGAATTTTAACATGCACTTGTTTAGCGTACGCTTTTAATTCTTCAAAGTGGTTTTCTGGGTCGTTAAATACCGCAGCATCAAACTCAGGGTTATATTTTAAGATTGCGTCGCTCATGCTTAAACGTGTGAACGGTTGACCAAAGTCATACTCTACTGAATCAATCACTTCACCGTTTTCATCTTTAGTGGTGTTAACCACAATTGGGCTGCCCAGTACGTTAGTTGCAACTGTACGTAACATGTCTTCGGTGATGTTCATTAAATCAATGTAGTCAGCGTATGCTTGGTAGAACTCAATCATGGTGAATTCTGGGTTGTGACGCGTTGATAACCCTTCGTTACGGAAGTTACGGTTAATTTCGAATACACGGTCAAAACCACCTACTACTAAACGCTTTAAGTAAAGCTCAGGCGCAATACGTAAGTACATGTCGATATCAAGCGCATTATGATGAGTTACGAATGGACGCGCAGATGCACCACCAGGAATAACCTGTAGCATTGGCGTTTCTACTTCCATAAAGTCGCGGTCGGCTAAAAAGCGACGAATACCTTCAACCACTTGTGAGCGAATACGGAATGTTTCACGCGTTGCTTCGTTAGTAATTAAATCAACATAACGCTGACGGTATTTCGTTTCTTGATCCGATAGGCCATGGAATTTTTCAGGAAGTGGACGAAGTGACTTAGTCAGTAGTTCGTACTCAGCCATCTCTACGTATAAATCGCCTTTACCCGATTTATTAAGCGGCCCTTTAACACCAATAATATCGCCAATATCAAGCTGGCCATATTTTGCTTTTAAATCTTTTTGTACGTCTTTTGATGCATAAACTTGTACACGGCCTTTCATATCTTGAATAGACATAAACGGACCACGCTTAGCAAGAATACGACCTGCAATCGATACTACGTGCTGTAATTCGATTAATTCTTCTTTACTCTTATCACCAAACTCAGCCTGCAAATCTGCCGTGTAATGCTCACGACGGAATTGGTTTGGATGACCGTTGGCTGGGCAATTTGCGCGAATAGCGTCTAATTTGCCGCGACGCTCAGCGATTAACTTATTTTCGTCTTGGATTTGATCAGTCATTTTTTAGCTCTTTTTTAGCTTGGTGGTTATAAACCAGATTTTAAGCTGGCTTCAATAAATTTGTCTAAGTCGCCATCGAGTACCGCTTGAGTATTACGGTTTTCAACGCCGGTACGTAAATCTTTAATACGCGAGTCATCAAGTACGTAAGAACGAATTTGACTTCCCCAGCCAATATCAGACTTGTTGTCTTCTTGGCTTTGCTTTTCTGCATTTTGCTGTTGTAGCTCAAGCTCAAATAATTTCGCTTTTAACTGCTTCATTGCTTGGGCTTTATTTTTATGTTGTGAACGCTCGTTCTGACACTGCACAACTGTATTGGTTGGCACGTGAGTAATACGTACCGCCGATTCAGTGGTATTTACGTGCTGACCACCCGCGCCTGATGCACGGTAAACGTCTATACGTAAGTCAGACGGATTAATGTCAATTTCAATATTGTCATCAACTTCTGGGTAAACAAACGCAGAAGCAAACGAGGTATGACGACGACCACTTGAATCAAATGGGCTTTTACGGACGAGGCGGTGTACGCCTGTTTCAGTGCGTAACCAACCATAAGCGTATTCGCCAGAAAAACGCACCGTTGCGCCTTTAATACCGGCAACATCACCATCGGTCGCTTCAACAAGCTCTACTTTAAAGCCTTTTGCTTCACCCCAGCGTAAATACATGCGAAGTAAAATATTACACCAGTCTTGCGCTTCAGTACCGCCAGAACCTGACTGTAAATCAAGGTAGGCATCGTTTGAATCGTGAGAACCTGAAAACATACGACGAAACTCAAGCCCTTCAAGCTGCTGATTTAAATCAGCCAGTTCGCTTTGCGCTTCATCAAAGGTGTCTTGATCTTCGGCTTCAACAGCAAGCTCTACTAACCCTTCAACGTCGTCAGTACCCGCCACTAAGGTGTCAATGGTTTCAACAACGGCTTCTAGTGCTGACTTTTCACGACCAAGGGCTTGTGCGCGCTCAGGTTCATTCCATACGGCTGAATCTTCAAGTTCGGCGTTAACTTCTTCTAAACGTTCTTGTTTAAGAGCGTAGTCAAAGGTACCCCCGAAGCAGTTCAGTACGTTCGCGAATTTCCTTGATTTGATTAATCACAGGATTCACTTCAAACATGTACATTACTCCAAAATGGCTAGGTTATTGCGCACTTAAAAAAGAGACTGAGCGCAATTAAAAATCATCAAATAATAAAAACGCCCGATTTTAACAAAAAACCGCGCGTTTTATTAGCCTTTTATGCATGGTTTGAAGATATTTTTTAGCCCACTTTTTCAAGCTCTCTTACAATCAGTTGTAAGCTAAATTTACCTCTAAATTCATTTATATCGAGCTGGTACGCTACTTTAACAAACTGCGCCTCGGTATCTGGCCACGCTTTTACATCAATGCCAAAAGCTATGGCGTCAACTAAACGTGCAGATTGGTGTTTAAGGACTAACTTTAGGTGTTTTTCACCCACAATGCGCTGCTGTATCACTTCAAAGGTGTGTTCAAATATCGGCTCAGGAAATTGCTGCCCCCACGGGCCTGATTGCTTTAATAATTGCGCAAAATCCATGCTAAAGCAGTCGTTAGGTAGTTCACCATCAGTAAATACAATGCAGCGTTTACTTTCTTCACTGAGTTGCGCGCTGACCGCACTATCAAACGCACGTTTAAACTCAGTAAATTGCTGTTCGTTAATACTTAACCCTGCCGCCATTGCGTGGCCGCCAAATTTATTAATTAAACCAGGCTGCGCGGTGTTTAATCCCTCAAGTAGGTCGCGCATATGCAAGCCTTCAATTGAGCGACATGAGCCTTTTATTTCACCGTTTTCACCACCGGCAAATATCACCGTTGGGCGGTGGTACTTTTCTTTTAAGCGCCCGGCTAAAATACCAATTACCCCTTGGTGCCAATCGTCTTGGTACAAACAAATAGCATCGGGCACACTGTCTTCTTTAAAGGCGAGCCTATCGAGCACCGCTTGCGCTTCTACTTGCATGCCTTGCTCTATTTCACGTCTGGCAAAGTTTAAACTATCAAGCTCGCCAGCTATGCGCCTTGCTTGATTTATGTCGTTGCTAAGTAAACACGCTATGCCTAGACTCATGTCGTCTAAGCGCCCTGCTGCATTTAAGCGTGGTGCAAGCGAAAAACCAAAGTCACTGGCGCTCAAGCGCGCGGCATTGCGATTAGCCACTTCAATCAGTGCGGTAATACCCGGACGAGTTTTACCACTGCGAATACGTGCCAAGCCTTGGTGCACTAACGTGCGGTTGTTCGCATCAAGTGCCACCACATCGGCCACCGTACCTAGCGCTACAATATCCAGCAAATCAGCAATATTTGGCATGGGATGCTGCTCAAAATAACCTTGTTCACGCAATGCGCTTCTCAGGGCAATGAGTAAATAAAATGCCACCCCAACACCGGCTATCGACTTAGAGGGAAAATCACAATCGTGGCGGTTAGGGTTAACAATAGCATCGGCGTTAGGCAGTTGTTCACCCTGCAAGTGGTGATCTGTTACCAGCACTTTAATGCCTGCGGCTTTAACAATATCAATGCCTGCGATACACGAAATCCCGTTATCTACGGTGATCACTAAATCGGGCTGCATCGTCACTATTTGCTCAGCCAATGCTGGGCTTAAACCGTACCCTAAACTAAAGCGGTCTGGTACTAAGTAATCTAAGTGGGTAAAGCCAAACATGGCCAGCCCTTGCATTAAGGTGGCGGTGCTGGTTGCGCCATCGGCGTCAAAGTCGCCCACAATAAGTATTTTGCTTTGTGCGTGTAGGGCTTCAATTAACAGTTGGCTGGCTTTGTCTATATCTTTAAAAAGTTTGAAGTCGTGGAGTGTAGCTGCGCTATTGTTTAGCTCATCGGCATGGGAAACATTTCGCGTGGCATAAATTTGCTTAATAACAGGGTGAAGATGGCTCGGCAGATGAGAGTCGTCAACGGGTTCTCGCGCAATGATCATTTTTTTCATGCTAGTTTTTAACTTATGATGTTCATGATATAAGACAAAAAAAGGCCATTAAGGCCTTTTTAAACACATACTCGCGGTATTGCTTAGCCCGCTTTGTTAGCCTCAAGCGCTGCGCTTAATGCCGCAGCAGGCTGATAACCTGGGATCATCGTGCCATCTTCTAAAATAATAGCCGGTGTACCGCTAATACCAAAACTCTGGCCTAACTGATAATGCTCAGCAACAGGTGCGCTACAGCCTTTAACAATTTGGGTATCTGCACCTGATTTAGCTTCAGTTAATGCTTCTTGCTGATCTTTCGCACACCATACATTCATTAAATCAGCGTAACCAGATCCTTGCAGACCGCCACGCGGAAACGCTAAATACTTAACGGTAATACCCGCATCAAGTAAGTCATCTAGTTCACGGTGTAATTTACGACAGTAACCACAGCTAATATCGGTAAATACAGTAATGCTGTGCTTCTCTTCAGGTGCTTTGTAAACAATCATTGAGTCTTCGTATTCTTTTAACCCTGATTGGCGCACACCATTAAGTGCTTGCTCGGTTAAGTTACTACGGTTGTTTAAATCGATTAGCGTACCTTGCATTAAAAATTGACCGTCAGGACTTGCATACAGCACACCTTTATTGGTGATCAATTCTTTTAAGCCTGCAACTGGGCTTGGATTAATTTGTTTAACGGTCACCCCTAGCGCGGCAAATTTTGTCACGATAGGATCTGTAGCATCCGGAGTGACTGCAACGCTATTAGCAAAAGCGCCCAAACTAGTGCACAACATGGCACCTGCTAACATTAATTTTTTCATAACGGGTTCTCTATCCTAAAAATACTTATCTTATCGTGTCTATATGACCGGCTTAGTGACAAAAAAATTCGCTTAAGCACGAGGGTGATGCTCAGCATGCACCGATTTTAATCGCTCATTCGCTACATGCGTATAAATTTGGGTAGTTGATAGGTCGCTGTGGCCAAGCATCATCTGCACCACACGCAAGTCAGCCCCATGATTTAATAAATGCGTTGCAAATGCATGTCGCAAGGTATGGGGTGATAACGGCGACTCAACGGATGCCAAAATAGCATAGTGTTTAATCCGATGCCAAAAAGTTTGTCGTGTCATACCCACCCCTCGCTTTGAGGGAAACACAAAATCGGTAGCATGTTTTATCATTTGTGCGCGCCCGAGCTTTAAAAACTGCTCGAGCCAATACATAGCTTCTTCACCTAAAGGCACTAATCGCTCTTTGTTACCTTTACCTTTTACAAACACCACAGCTTGGCGCAAATTTATTTGCTCCATTCTCAGCCCCACCAGCTCAGTTACCCGCAGGCCTGTTGCATACAGTAACTCCAGCATGGCTTTATCGCGCAGCCCCATTGGCTCTTCAATGTTGGGTGCACTTAATAGCGCTTCTACTTCGGCCTCAGATAGCGTTTTTGGTAACGACTGCCCTGCCTTTGGCTGAGCAATATTGACCATAGGTGAGTCGCTAATTATTTTTTCACGCACAAAGTACTGATAAAAACGTTTTAATGCACTAATACTTCGCGCAGTGCTGCGTGGTTTTAGCCCTAAATCAACGCGGTGTGCTAGGTAACTTTCAACATCTAGACTGGTTACCGTCATTAAGCTTTCGCCTTTTAAAAATTGGCAAAACTTATCTAAGTCACTGCGATAAGCGCTCAGTGTGTTTTCACTCACGCCTTGCTCTAAATAGAGGCTATCTAAAAAGGTTTCTAAAAAGTCGCTATTGCTGCTTAGCTCAGTATTTTGTTCAGGTAAATCGTCAGATAGCGTTGTCACGTTGTGATCTCATGTTGGTAATACCACGGGAGAAGGTATCAATTAAAAATACCTTACGGTAAACTTGAGCCTATCATAACAGGCAATTACACAGTGATAAATACGATGCAGATTGGTTTATTTTTTGGTTCTACTACCTGCTATACCGAAATGGCGGCAGAAAAAATACGCGATATTATTGGCGCCGACATTGTCAGCTTACATAATATTAAAGACGAGCCGCTTAAAAACGCTGAGCAATATGACTTTATCATTTTTGGTATTTCTACGTGGGACTTTGGCGAAATTCAAGAAGATTGGGAATCAAAGTGGGACGACATAAAAGACGTTGACCTAAATGGTAAAACTATAGCCTTATTTGGCATGGGCGATCAGCAAGGGTATGGTCAGTGGTTTCAAGACGCATTAGGCATGCTTCACGACGAAATAAATGCCCAAGCCATTACTCAATTAGGCTTTTGGCCGAACGACAGTAATTACGAATTTGAAGCATCAAAAGCACTTACCGAAGACGGTAAACAGTTTGTAGGTTTAGCATTAGATGAAGACAGTCAGTACGAGCTAAGCGACGAGCGTATTGCCACGTGGGTAGAACAAGTGATGACAGAGTACGCTGAAACCCTATAACTCACTATTGCAAAGAGCGCTGCCATGCAGCGCTTTTTAATTCTTAACTATTCTACTTTTAACCAGTATTGGTTACGGTAAAAAAAGCCCACATAACCGCGCACTTCTAGTTTTTCGCCATTTTGCTGCGGTGTTAAACGCACGCTGTAGGTTTTACCATTATTGGGGTCGAGAATTTCACCGTCTTCCCAACTACCGTCACCCGCATAGGTCACATCTTCAATAATGGTCATCCCCAACATAGGCTGATTCTTTTTATCACCATCACACTCGGTGCAAAGTGCATCTTGCTTGGCTTTATTGAGTATTTTTTCAATTTTACCAGTCAGCACGCCATCTTGCTCAGTAATGCGCACGTACGACTTAGCCTCATTGGTCTCTTCGTTAATAGTTTTCCAAAGCCCAACCGGTGTGGGGTTAGCAAAAACCTCAGAGGTGTTAAATAAGCTGCCCGCTAAAAGGGCTAGTAATAGTATTTTTTTTGTTTTTTTAGTTAATAAATTCATCAGATTACTTTAAACATGAGTCAATAATGGTGCCATACTAACAATCCTTTATAAAACACTCTACGTAAAAATGCTTTAGGCATACAGCGTGGTATTACATATTTAAATAAAACGTCTTGCACAGTGCAATGTAGTCTTGACTGTAAGCATTACTTAACTCCCTTATGCATAGGGTGCTTTTACTTACTTCGCCATCATCAAAACTAAAAGTCATCAAACTGCGGCTAAAGGGCTTATTTGGCATAGCTTGTACTTGGCAAAGGCGATTTAAATACAGCCCTTGCTGCTGTGCTAATGTTATAAATAACTGCGCCTCAGTGGTGGGTAAAATAAGATTAAAACGCGAATGTTGATGACTTAGTTGCCTAAACGCACCAAGCAGTTCTGCAAAGCTTAAACCATCGGTATGGCGAGCGGTATTTCGCGCTGCATTATCACCTTTTAAACTGTGATTAAAATAAGGCGGATTAGCTATAACACAATCAAATAAACCTGCAGCCTCAAACTGCTGAATAGGTTGATGGTAAATACTAATATCCGGCCAAGGACTTTGCTGGCAATTTTGTAAAGCCTGCTGGTAGGCGGTTTCATCAACTTCAACCGCACTCACCTTTAAATGTGGCGCTCGTTGCTTACACATTAGAGCCAGTAACCCTGTGCCTGTTCCTATATCAAGTAACGTATTTGCGTGGCTTAAATCAGCCCATGCGCCCAGTAAAATACCATCGGTAGAGACCTTCATGGCGCACTGGTCGTGCTCAACCTTAAATTGTTTAAATGCAAAACCAGACATTTTTTCACCTTTTCATTCACCAAGCAGGTTTAAGTGCGTATAATTAACGGCAATTGTCCCCTATTTTTGACACTCTATGCAATTTTCTGAATTTGATCTTGATGATAAGCTACTCAATGCTATTAATAAAATGGGATATGAAACCCCCACTAGCATTCAACAACAAGCCATTCCTGAGGCGTTGCAAGGACGCGATATTTTAGCGTCGGCACCAACAGGTACAGGTAAAACGGCGGCATTTTTAATTCCGGCAATTCAATATTTAATGGATTTCCCACGTCGTGATCCGGGCTTTGCACGGGTATTAATTATGACCCCAACGCGCGAGCTTGCTTATCAAATTCATGAACAATGTGAGTTACTTGCAAAACAAACCCAGTTAAAAATTGGGGTGGTTACCGGCGGTATAAACTACGGTACACACAAAGAAATTTTTGAAAATAATAATGACATTTTAATCGCCACACCTGGGCGTTTAATGGAATATTTAGAAACCGAAAACTTCCATGCAGAAAACGTAGAAATGCTCATTCTTGATGAAGCCGACCGCATGCTCGACATGGGTTTTCGTAAAGAAATGCTGCGCATTTGTGATGAAGCTAAGAACCGCCGTCAGTGCTTTTTATTCTCAGCTACTCTTGAAGGTGACAGCGTAGAATTATTTGCAGAGCGTATTTTAAACGACCCCGCGCTACTTGAAGCCGAATCATCACGTAAAGAAAAAGCTAAAATACACCAATGGGTTCATTTAGCCGACGACTACCGCCATAAACTAGAGCTATTAGTTAATACTTTAAATGGCCCTGATGTTAGTAAAGCGATTGTGTTTGTAAAAACCCGTGAGCGTCTTGAAACCCTTATTGGTGAGCTTACTAATAACGGCGTAAAAGCTGCGTGGTTACGTGGTGAAATGCCACAAGATAAACGCATGAAAGCCATGGAAAACTTCCACAGTGGCAAAACCCGTATTTTAGTCGCTACCGATGTAGCGGCCCGCGGTATTGATGTAGCTGATATAAGCCACGTAATTAATTTTGATATGCCTCGCACTGCAGATGTATACGTACACCGTATTGGCCGTACAGGTCGCGCGGGTAAAAAAGGTATTGCAATTTCACTCATTGAAGCGCACGACATTGGCATACTTTACAAAGTAGAACGTTACATAGAGCAAAAGTTAAAACGCCGTGTATTTAAAGGATTAGAACCAAAGCATAAAGAAGCCAAGCCACCGGTTAAAAAGCGTAAAGATCCAGTAAAAATGAAAGCAAAGAAAAAAGCCAAAGCTAAAAAGAAAAAATAGCTTTAGCTTTAACACATTTAATTGAGCCGACGTTTGTCGGCTTTTTTGTGGCTTAAAAACAGTGAGTAAGCTATTCATAGTAATATGTAAAAAATACTTAGCTGAATAACTAATTAATAAAATAGTAAGTTATTTCAAATAGTTAATCTTGGAATGAAACTTGTAATCCTATCGAATATACGAGTATTAAAACGCCGAGTAATGGCGTTGTTTTTTAGTAACACACTAAGGATATAGTTATGAGTCGCATTAAATTTACTATCGGTTTTATTTCGTTTTGTTGTTTATTTTTATTAGTCTCTGCTTTTAAAGTCAGTGCAGCAACGCATTTAGCTGTAGTTAGCAGTGTGGCCACACAACCTAATTTACAACAATCTATTACTCATGAATTGCGCACTAACCCAAATTTAAAGTTAGAAAAACTAAACGTACACGTTAATGACGGTGACGTTGAACTTAAAGGTGAAGCCAATAACGGTTTTGAACGCGCTCTTGCACAAAAGTTTTTAGAAAATATGGATGGGGTTAAAATCATTCATAACAAAATTAGTGTCATTTAATACAACTTTTTCTTAACCAATACACTTAACTTATCCCTCAGCGCTGCTTGTTTCTCCAACACAAGCGGCGCTTTTTTATGGTTTGCACAATATAATTCACTGCAGAGCATATTCCCAAGCCAGTTTAAATACTTAATTAAAAGCCTTTTAGTTTACGCACCAATCGCGACGCTCATTGCAGCTGCTTATACTTTTGAAACCTTTGTTTATAGACACTTATTATAAAGCGCTTACATCAAGCTTGGGCTCTAGTTCGGTTGATTAAATAATCTATTTTGAGATGAGAAACCTTATCGATATAGTTTTATAATTGAGGCGTTTTTAAGGCAGTTAGCGCAAGGCTTTAATTACTTCAGATCATCAATTGGGTCTGTTGTTCTTTCAAGGTTTAATTTGCAGTAGTCTGTTTGGTATTTAGCCAAGGGTTCTGCCCAGGGACATTTACTCTTTGTTGCCTACATGGATGGTGGTAAGGAGCGTGAGCAGGACGCGGAAGCTTTGCTCGGTTTTTACTTATTATTACATGGATGTAAGCCAGTAGAATAACGCAGGAGCAGTTATCGAGCCCACTAGGCAACAAACCTCGCGTCGCGATTAAATAGCTCTTAGTTTGAACTAATTTTAATCCGCAAAGGTCAACAGACCCTTATATTATTTATTATAAAAAGCGCGTTTTAATTTGTAAAAACGCGCTGATAGTCAGTAACTATTTCCCAATGCTTTTACCTTCGGGGTTTTAAATTATTTACTCACCTTGGCTTGCATCAGTATTATTGTCACCCTCTTTATTTGCTGACTGCTGACTTATTTTATCGCTTATCATGGCATCGAGTTTTTCACCGCCTTTAATACCAAAATCCAACGTACGAATAGGAAACGGAATACTAATATCAGCGGCATCGAGTGCTTGCTTAACTGCCACAACTCCTTTGTGACGCACCGTCATAAAATCAGGCTCACCAGGGTATTTGATCCAAAACCACACTAACAAGTTTATACTGCTATCACCAAAGCCTTCGGCATAAACAGCGGTTTCATTTTTGCGGATCACAAAGTCAAATTGGTTAATTTTGTCGACGATGACCTCACTGGCTTTTTCTATGTCGTCAGCGTAAGAAATACCCACCGGCACTTCTATTCGTCTTACCCCTAAGGTGCTGTAATTACGCAGTACATTTCTAAACAGTATTTTATTAGGTACCAGTATCAATTGCCCGTAAAAGCTCTCTATTAGTGTGTTGCGCAAGTTTATTGAATGTACCGAACCAAACACATTATCGGTTTCTATGACATCACCCGCTTTAAACGGTTTACGAATTCCCATGGCTATACCCGCTATCAGGTTTTCGGTCATATCTTGAAAAGCAAAACCAATGGCAAGACCAACAATACCTGCACCCGCAAGCAGTGATGTAACGGTACTTTTTAAGCCCATAAAATCAAGGGCAATAAATACCCCCACACTCAGTACAATAACTTTAAATATTGAGGCCATTAAATCGGCAATTTGCGTAGAGTCGAGCGAGCGACGTAAAACATTTTTCATTCCTTTGCCTGCCAAACGGGCAATAAATGAAAATAGAATGGCAATAATTACTGCAACGATAAAGTTTGGGATATGACTTATAACTACATCAAACCAACCGCCGAGCTTTTCTTCTATCAACTTTTCGGCTTCTGTAATTGAGGGAATTGAGAGCATTTATTTTATACCTTAGTTAGGGTTAGTAATCTAAGGTTTGCAAAAATAACGCCAGTATAAAAAAGCCATGCAATGCATGGCTTATTAAATACTTTAAACGATGTGTTAGTTTTGCTCTTCGCGTAAAAATACCGGTTCAAGTTCTTTGGTGGTTGCCTCTGGGCTAAAGTAATAGCCGGCCACAGTAAACTCTTTGAGTTGGCTTAATTGAGTCACTTGATTTTCAATGATGTAGCGTGCCATCATGCCGCGCGCTTTTTTAGCGTAAAAGCTAATCACTTTATATTGGCCGTTTTTACAGTCTTTAAAGTGTGGTGTAATAATGTGTGCGTTAAGCGTTTTTTTATCTACTGCTTTAAAGTATTCGTTAGAGGCTAGATTTACTAAGTATTGTGCATCTTGTGCCGCTAATACGTCGTTAAGTTTATTAGCAATAACACTGCCCCAAAACTCATATAAGTTTTTACCTCGGCTATTTTCAAGTTTTGTACCCATTTCTAAGCGATAAGCCTGCATTAAATCAAGCGGCTTTAATACTCCGTATAATCCCGAAAGTATACGTAAATGGTCTTGAGCGTAATCAAGCTGCTTAGTAGTGAGGGTATTAGCATCTAACCCCCCGTATACATCGCCGTTAAAGGCAAGCACGGCCTGTTTAGCATTATCGGTAGTGAATGGTTGTGCCCACTCACTAAAACGCGCTGCGTTGAGGCCTGCGAGTTTATCGCTAATTTTCATTAAACTGCCAATTTGCGCAGGAGTTAGTTCACGGCATACTTTCATGAGCGCTTCGCTGTGCTCAAGTAATTCAGGTTGAGTGAACTTATCTGTTGCGGGTGGCGTGTCGTAATCAAGATTCTTTGCTGGTGAAATAACAGTGATCATAGTTAGCTATTGACTTGTAAATTATTTAATGTCAATTTCAACATTAAATGAAACGAAAAGCACGTTTTGTTTAAAATTATCCTACCTAAAACTCAACCGTTACCGTTTTTTTATTGATAAGGACATAAGACCTATCAAGCATTGTCACACTGTTGCAGTATAGCTATATTAAGGTAGTTTAGATTTTCTTTTAACTTGCTTGGAATGAGGAAAAGCAAATGACTAGCGCTCTACAAAGGCTTAAACAACATTCTTCTATCGTGGCCGACACGGGCGATATAGAAGCCATAAAAAAACATCAACCTGAAGATGCGACTACCAATCCATCGCTACTTTTAAAAGCGAGCGAGATTGAAGCTTACAAACCTTATCTAGATAAAGCATGGCAGTATGCAAAAGAAACAGAGCAGCAGCCTGCAAAACAGCTAGAGCTGGCTTGTGATTATTTTGCAGTATTACTTGGTAAAGAAATTAGTGAAATTGTACCGGGTTATATTTCTACCGAAGTTGATGCACGTTTATCATTTGATACCCAAGCAACAATTAATAAAGCACACACGCTATTGAGCCTTTACGAAAAAGAAGGCGTAAGCAAAGACAAAATTTTAATTAAAATAGCGTCAACATGGGAAGGTATTAAAGCGGCTGAGCAATTAGAAAAAGAAGGCACTAAGTGTAACCTTACTTTATTATTCAGCGATGCCCAAGCGCGCGCCTGTGCTGATGCAAACGTATTTTTAATCTCTCCATTTGTTGGCCGTATTTTAGATTGGCACGTGGCAAACGGTATGGAAAAACCAACCGATCCGCTTCAAGATCCGGGTGTGCAATCTGTACGTAGCATTTTTGAGTTTTACAAACGTCACGACTACAAAACCGTAGTTATGGGCGCAAGCTTTCGTAATACCGGTGAAATTATTGCCCTTACAGGATGCGATAAGCTAACAATTAGCCCTAACTTATTAGAAGATTTGGGTAATTTAGAAGACGCACAAGAATACTTACTAGAGAGCGACATTGCTAAAGAGCCAAAACCTGAGCCACTTAGCGAAGCACAGTTCCGTTGGTTACATAACCAAGATGCTATGGCGACTGAAAAACTCGCTGAAGGTATTCGCTCATTTGCTGATGCGCAAGAGCAGTTAGAAGCACGCTTTAAAGCAATGTAACTAACAGCTGTTTTATTAGTTTAAAAACGTCGCTTATTGCGGCGTTTTTTTATACCTGCAATTTTATTTTAAATACTCGCCTTGTCCCCATTTAAGTGCTGTTCTCATTGATCTTCATCAAAATACCACCCGTTAGTAACAGTTTTGTCACATTTATATTCTATTTTGTTAATAGCTGTGGTATAGATACTGCCGAGGTTCAAAAAGTGGTCAATAGGAGATAATCAATGGATAGCCTAAACGAAATAATAGAAATATTAGAAGGTTCTGATACATCGAAAAAAACCTCTCAAAAAAATAAAAAAAGAAAGTGGCGTGAAATAGAAGCAATAAAAGATAAGCAACGTTTGCGCAAAGAACTACAGGAGCTCGACTATTTTGCAGATAGTGTTGCTATTGATGAGTTGGAGTTTTGATCAACAAACCCTAATAGCAACTAAAAAGGCTTTCATAAGTGAAAGCCTTTTTTAATATCTATTACCCTATACTTGCCAATTAATGGGCTGCGCGCCTTGCGCTATTAACAGTTCATTGGTTTTTGAAAAGTGCTGGCAACCAAAAAAACCTCGATGCGCCGAAAGCGGCGAAGGATGCGGCCCTGCCAATACATGATGGCGCTGGCGATCAATACTTTTACCTTTTTTTTGTGCATGTGCGCCCCATAAAATAAACACCACACCTTGGCAGTGCTCATTTATATGAGCAATCACGTTATCGGTAAATTGCTCCCAGCCTAAGTGTTTATGAGAATGCGCTTGTCCTTGCTCTACGGTTAATACAGTATTGAGCAAAAACACACCTTGCTCTGCCCAGCCTTGTAAATAGCCGTGTTCTGGCGTAGTAAAGCCATTAATATCAGTCACTAACTCTTTATAAATGTTTTTAAGCGAAGGCGGAAGCTTTTTAACCTCAGGCAATACTGAAAAACACAAACCATGCGCCTGCCCTTCTCCATGGTAAGGGTCTTGACCTAATATAACCACTTTAATGTCGCTAAGTGGAGTTGCATCAAATGCGCTAAACACCTGTGATTTTGGCGGATATACAGCAGTGCCTTCGGCTCGTTTATTCGCAATATATTCAAGGGTTTGCTGCATATATGTTTGGCTAAGTTCATGGTTTAAAAAAGATGACCAGTTGCTCATAATTGACTCTTAATAAATTCTCTAGATATATCTACTTTGTCACACATCTGCGCTAATCCATCCAACATTCTGGGGGTAAACCGATGTAATAAATCAGCATTGACGCTAATAAACTGCTCATACTTTACCGCAGGAATTTCAGGCCACTGCTGCCAATTAACTGTGGGTATTACCCTTTTTGATTTTTCATCAGGAATAATAATAACTTGTGGCTTAGTAACTATCACGTTTTCGATGCTAATTTGTGGGTAATCTGTGTCGCTGTTTGCAAATACATTGGTTACTTGGCAAGTTTCGATTAACTGATTGATCCATGTATTTTTTGATACAGTCATCATAGGCTCAGGCCACAACTGATAAAACCCAGTAAGCGTGGTTTTATCTTTCTGTGTAACTTTAATTGCGTTGAGTTTGGCTGTAAATGTCTCGGCTACTTGTTTACTTTGCTCAATATGACCCGTTATTTGGCCTAGTTTTAGTATTTCCGAGGCAACCCCTTCAATAGAACGTGGATCACTTAAATATAATTCAATTCCTAAACGCTTTATTTGTGCTAAATCTTCAGCCTGATTACCACTTTTCCACGCAATTACCATGTCAGGTTTTAGCATGAGTAACTTTTCAATAGAAATGCCATTGTAGCCACCAATACGCTCAATTTTAGTCGCCTCTTGCGGGTAATCTGCGTAATCCAGCGTGCCCACTATTAAATCACCAGCACCAATAGCATATAAATTTTCAACTATGTGTGGTGCTAAAGCCACTATACGAAGCGGCTTGTCAGCTAGGGCTTGAGGTACATTAACAGCAAACAATAACAGCCCAAAAACAATACGCTTTAACATTAGTAATCAAAGCCTTTCAATGCTTTTACGCCCGACTCAAACGCATGTTTTACATTACGTACTTCACTTACCGTATCGGCAAGCTCTATTAAAGTGCGATGCGCAGCACGACCAGTAATAATTACCGATTGCATAGGCGGTCTATTATTTACAGCAACAACCACTTCTTCAAGGTCGATATAACCATAGGTCACCATATAGGTGAGTTCATCGAGTAATACCACATCGATACTGCTGTCGCTTAGCATCCGCTTTGACTCTTGCCATGTTGCTTGCGCTGCCGCGGTATCGGCCTCTTTATTTTGCGTATCCCACGTAAACCCGGTGTTCATAACAGCAAATTCAACCCCAGCACCTTGCAGTAAATTACGCTCACCACACTCCCATGTGCCTTTAATAAACTGACATACCGCAGCTTTTTTGCCGTGCCCAACACAGCGTGCAACCACACCAAAGCCAGAAGTCGATTTGCCTTTACCGTTACCAGTAATAACCTGAAAAATGCCTTTTTCTCGTTGCGCTGCGGCTACTCGCGCATCAACCTGTTCTTTTACTTTTTGTTGGCGCTGTTGGTGCTTGTCGTTAGTTGATTCAGTCATTGTTATGTCCTTGATAAATTTTAATAATTTGTTCAATATTTAAATGCGCTTTACACATATCAGCTAGGCGTTCTAATTGGCGTTCACGATGCTCATTTATACTAATCGCACTAATTGCACTTTCTGGTTTCACCCACTTTAACAGCTGCTCTGTGGCTGCAGGGCTATCAAACAAGCCATGTAAATAGGTACCAGCAATGGCATTATCGTCACTCACAAAACCATCGGTTTTAAAGTCATTGGGGTGTTTATTAAAGCGAATGAGTGGCTTGTAGAGCGCCTTTCCTTGACTAATACCTGCATGTATTTCGTAGCCATCACATGCAACCTGTTGCTCATTTAAATTAAGCACTGCGCTCACTCGGCTTAACACTTTTTGCTCACCCAATAGCGTATCAAAATCGCTAAGCGCTAAACCCGTCACTTGCCCCAACGATGACTCCACCTCATTTGGATCACTGATAGTGTTACCCAGCATTTGCATACCACCGCAAATACCCAATACTTTGCCACCATAACGTAGATGGCGCTTAATTTGCTGATCCCAGCCTTCATTTTTTAAAAACGCGAGATCGCTGAGTACATTTTTACTGCCAGGTACAATAATTAAATCAACAGCAGGAATTGCTTGTGTATGGCGCACATAGGTTATATTTATATTCGGGTGTAATCGCAGAGCATCAAAATCGGTATGGTTACTAATATGTGGCACTAACAGTACAGCAATATTTATACTGGCATCGGTCACATTATTATCTATGGCAACAGCATCTTCTGCATCAAGTGCTAAATCGTGCAAGTAAGGTAATACCCCTAATACAGGTTTACCGGTATACTCCTCGAGCCAATCTAGCCCACCTTGTAATAAACTAATATCACCACGAAAACGGTTAATCACAAAGCCTTTTACTCGTGCTTGCTCAGATTCGCTTAATAACGCCAAAGTCCCAACTAAGTGCGCAAATACTCCTCCTTTATCAATATCGGCAATAATAATAACAGGGCAATCCACTTGCTCAGCGTAACCCATATTTGCAATATCGTTTGCGCGTAAATTAATTTCGGCTGGGCTGCCAGCCCCTTCTACCAGTAATAAATCAAAGCGTTTAGCTAAACGCTTATGCGAGGTTAATACTGCATCCATAGCCACTTTTTTGTAGTCATGGTAAGCATCGGCTTCCATATTGCTGATAGCTCTACCATGAATAATAACTTGTGCGCCGGTATCACTATTGGGTTTGAGTAATATAGGGTTAAAGTCGATTTCAGGTTCAACTTTTGCGGCTATGGCTTGTAATGCTTGGGCTCTGCCAATTTCGCCACCATCGTGCGTTACGGCACTATTGAGCGCCATATTTTGTGGTTTAAACGGTGCAACATTAACCCCTTGGTTAGCAAACACTCTGCAAAGTGCTGCCACTAAGGTGCTTTTACCCGCATCGGAGGTGGTACCTTGTACCATTAATGTTTTCATTATTTACCCACCAGCTGGCGCTTACGAAAATACAAGATACTTAAAAAGAATAGACTACCAATGGCCGCCGTGATCACCCCTATTGGCAGCTCTTGGTTAGCGAGTAATGAACGTGCCAGTACATCGACCCACACCATAAATATGCCCCCGACTAATCCGGTCATTACCAATCCAACACTACTGCCTTGAGAGATAAAAAAGCGCACTATGTGCGGCACCATTAAGCCAACAAAGCCAATTCCGCCACACATAGCAACCAACACGGCTGTGATCAATGAGCTTAAAATAAGCATTAAAATTCGAAAGCGATGCACCCGAACACCGAGCGTTGTTGCGCTTTCATCACCTAACAACATGG
This sequence comes from Pseudoalteromonas sp. ND6B, assembly GCF_000764215.1. Taxonomy (NCBI): domain Bacteria; kingdom Pseudomonadati; phylum Pseudomonadota; class Gammaproteobacteria; order Alteromonadales; family Pseudoalteromonadaceae; genus Pseudoalteromonas; species Pseudoalteromonas sp. ND6B. The sequence continues at coordinate 66,605 of NZ_JQFL01000002.1, read as the reverse complement.
CATTAAGTTGGCGTCTAAAACCTAACATAATGACTGTACATGTAATGATGACCAAGGCAGGTAATAACAGTGACGGCCATTGCGCCCTAGCAAAACTTCCCAAAGTCCAAAATAAAATAGCCGCGACGGCCTGTGGATCGCTCCAATAAAGTAACAAACTGGTAAAGGCGCTAAATAAAAATGATAAGGCCACCCCAGCCAATAACATCGACTCAACTTGGGCGTTGCGTTGACTGCCAGCAATTAAAATTAATAACCCCATTGCCACTAAACTGCCAATTAAGGCTGCTGCTGATAGCGCAATGCCTGCGCCTATTCCAACAAAAGCCATTAATACTACGACTCCTAATGATGCTCCCGACGAAATACCAAACAAATAAGGGTCAGCCAATGGATTACGAGTAACTGTTTGTAATATCAATCCAGCAATCGCTAAACCGCTGCCGGCCAAAAAAGCCAATAACGTACGTGGCATTCTTAATTCAATAATAATGCGGCTGGTAAATGAGGCCTCGCTTGAAAAAGTTAAGCTATGGTATACATCTGCGAGCGAGGTAGGGGCAGCACCAAAGCTCAATGCCACTAATAAACTAAATACAGCGCATAACAGCGCAATAATTAACGCCACACCATGGTTAGACATAATCGCCATGTTATTGGTATCCATAATAATAGGTAATATGGGGAATAGACTCACCATTGGACGCCGTTTGAGGGTGAGTATTAACTTGCGCGCAAACACCAAAAACCTCATCAAGCATTTGCTCGGTGATCACCTTATTAGGCTTTCCCGCGCTAGCGATTTCTCCGTTTTTAATAACCACTAACTCATCGCACATGGCTGCCGCTAAATTTAAATCATGAAATGAAGCAAACACAGTAATGCCCAAAGATTTAGCCAGCTCCATTAATTGAATTTGATATTTAACATCAAGGTGGCTTGTGGGTTCATCCATAATGAGTAGCTGTGGTTGCTGCACAATCGCTCTGGCAATAAGCGCTCGTTGCTTTTCACCGCCAGATAGTGAGTCAAATGACTGATTGCTATGAGATTCAAGCCCAACACGACTAATAGCCTGCGCTATTTTTTGTTTATCTGCTTGGGTGGTCGAGCTAAATAGCGTTTTATGCGGGGTAAGCCCTAGAGCTACAACATCGAATAACGAGAGATTAAATTGCGACGGTGTTTCTTGTAGCACTACCGCAACTTGCTTGGCATAGTCTTCGCTTTTTAGCTGCCAAATATCGGTATCGTTAAATTTAATGTCGCCTGCTGATGGCTTATTAAATCGATATAAGCACCGCAGTAAACTCGACTTTCCTGCCCCATTAGGGCCAATTAAACCAATAAATTTACCACGCTCAATGCTCACATTAATGTGCTTAAGAATTAATGTATTGTCCACTCGCCAAGAAACGTTGTTAACGGTTAAAAGCGGTAAGTTTAAAGAGGTGTGAGTGTGCAAAAAATTATCCTAGGCAGGGAAACACCCACACTCAGTACTAATACGTACCAAAAAGAAAATGAGTTAACCCGCTCGTTATATGAAGTTTTAAGGCATTTGTATCTGACTTACAGTAAAACTGATCACAGTTACGGGAATAGTTGAGGAGTTCCACCTCATTCCAAATGCTTGGCTATTATGCGCAGATAAGTAAATAATTTAAAGCAAAAAAAAACCGCACTCAACTGAGTGCGGTTAAAAGGGAGTGTTTTAACTAAGGTTTAGTTAAAACTTATATTCCATACCTAAACCTAGGTAATCTTGGTCAACATTGTTGTCCATATCAAAGCTTGAGTAAAAGCCAAATACTTTAAGGTTTTTGTTTAGCTTATGGTCAACACCTACCGATACCGCGCTTTTATCATCGCTGTCATCAAAATCCATTGTTTGGTATTGCACTTTGAAAGTGTTGCTACCCATAAGGTAAGCTGCATTCACTAAGTAACCGTCAGCCTCAGCGCTGCCATCTACTTTTTCTTGTGTTTGGTACATTGCGCCAAGTCTAAAATCTTCAATTTTACCTTGAACTGTTGCACGCACTACATCGTAACCATTTACTTCGCTATCAGCAGCAATGGCAGCATATACTGCGCTCTTTTTAAGGCCTGCATCACCGTAAGTTAACGCCACTGAGTAGCCATTTTTGGCATCTACGTCGTCTTCTGCAATAAATGACGCTAATACTTTAAAACCTTCATATGAGTTTGAAGCATAAGATACTGAGTTACCTAAACGATTTTCACCTTTAAAGGTATTTTTTATATCACCTTCAAGATCGTTGAAAAGATCTAGTTTCCCCTGCGCTTGCTTAAGCGCGGTGTCGTTGCGGCCTATCACAACCTGACCAAATCCGCCTTTAAAGCCCACATATTGATTACGCGCTGAAATATTGTCGTCATCACCTTTAGAATCGGCATCAGACACATCAACCTGAAATTCAAACTTATAAACCGCTTCTAAACCGTCTGAAATTTTTTCAGACCCTTTAAGTCCGAAACGAGATGCATTACTTTTAATTTCAGTAAACGACCCTTCACCATCATCAGATGATTGAACGGTTACATTTGCTTTACCGTAAATGTCTACCTCTGCAAGTGCATTAAAAGATAAACCACTAAGTAGGGCTAAGCATAAGCTCGATTTTGCAAATTTCATGTTATTTCCTCGATAATCACAATAGACTAATTTTTAAAACAGCAGCAGTGTGTCACCACTAAATGACAAAAATATTACAAAGGACACATTTTTGTCTTTTTAAGTTAATAAAACTGCATTAAATCTGAAATCAAAATAACATGTAAAATAAACTGCCTACCGACTACTTACTTTGTTTCAATAAACTCGGTGTCATTTGCGTTAACAAATTAACCAAGGTTTCTATCAACTCTTTCTGTTCGTTATCTCTATGATAGGCAACAAATACATCTCTTGAGGTATTTTCTACCCCTTTTACATGAAAAAGTTCGCCTTTTTCTAAATGATCTTTAACTAATACCTGTGGAATAAACGCACTACCGCCACATTGCAGTATTAAATCAAGCGCTATACGCCCTGTACTGGTTCTAAAATAAGGCGGTGTTTTACCGGTAAACTGACGCGCATGCCAAAGAGAAAACGTGGTTCCCCAATCAACATACACATATTGATTATCAAAAAAGTTATCACTGGTTGCCGTATCGTAACCACTCACCGGAATAATGGGCAGTTCACAAATACGTTCAACCACAAGTTCATCAACTTTAGGAGGATCAAATAAAATAGCTAAATCAAGGGTGCGCTCCAACAATAAGCGAGTGCTTTCTTGTTGCGCTTTCACTTCTGCCACCAGCGATACACCAGGCATCGCCGATACAATATTTGTAATACCAAACTGTAAAAATGCATCCCAAATATTAGGCGTACCTGCTAGACTAATTTGCTTGTGCATATTATCTGCAAGTGCAACATCCACTTTGGCTCTTTGCATGCCGGTAATAATCATTTGCGCATGCGGTAACAAACGCTCACCCGGTGCAGTGAGTTGAATATTATTACGCTGACGAATAAATAAATTTACGCCTAAGCCCTGCTCTAATTGGCGAATTCTAAAACTCACCGCAGACTGCGTTATATATAGGTTTTCTGCCGCTTTACCAAAATGGCGAGTACGCACCACTTCAACAAATGTTTTTAATAAATCTATGTCCAATTTTTTATCCTCACGATAAAAATTTTTTGTTTAAAAAAATAGCGATTATGTCCCATACTCCAGCTAATAATTGGTATGAGGGTACAGCTATGAGCAATGATATTTCACTACTTCGTCAAGCATTCGTAAGTCAACGTCAATTTTATGATGACCAAAACTTTCCACGCGGATTTAGCCGCAGCGGACACTTTACCCTGTTAGAGGCAAGTATTTTAGAACAGCACGGTGTTGTTTTAAAAAGCCTGTATAACAAAACAGTTGAGCCACAAAACGAACATCAGCAACAATTTGTAAATGCTGTCAGTGGCATAATAGAGCCAAGTAACCCAATTGAGCGAGCATGGGTTAAATATTTAAAGTTAACAACCTGCAAAACAAAATTCCATACATTATTTGGACGCTCAAAAATTTCAGGGCCAACACCAATAAGCCAAGATTATTATTCTGAGGCAGACAATCTATAAGTCACTACAATAGTTGCTTTTTGGCGTTTTAGCAGTTACAACTTGTATAAGCAAACACTTTTGCAAAATTTAAACAAGGCTGTTAAGTGACGCACAGAATACTTATTGTTGAAGACACTCCTACTATTGCGCGAGTGCAAAAGCATATCGCGCAAAAAGTCGGCTACGAGGTTGATATTGCTCAATCCTTGGCTGAGACTAAAGAGCTTATAAGTAAGCACCATTATTTTTGCGCAGTGGTCGACTTTATATTACCTGACGCGCCACAAGGTGAAGCGGTTCCATGCACCATTGCAGCAGATATTCCTACCATAGTGATGACAGGCAATATCGATAAGCATACCCGTGACACCGTTGAAAAATACCCCATTATTGATTACATCATCAAAGGCAATAAACAAGCCTACGAGTATTTAGAAAAGCAGCTTTACCGCCTACCCCGTAATAAGCATGTAAAAGTATTGGTTGTTGATGACTCTGCGTCAACACGCCAATACATATGTAGTTTATTAACACGTCACAAATATCAAATATTACAAGCAGCCGATGGTCTAGAGGCGCTTAAAGAGCTTGAAAGCACCCCCGATATTTCTGTGATTATTACCGACAAAGAAATGCCTAATATGGGCGGTATTGAGCTGTGTAATGAAATTAGACGCATTTATAGTAATAACGAAAAAGCCATAATTGGTATTTCAGGCGCTACTTCGTCTAATTTATCTGCCTTATTTTTAAAAAATGGAGCAAATGACTATTTATACAAACCATTTAACAGTGAAGAATTTTACTGCCGGTTAAGCCAAAACGTCGATATGCTAGAGCATATCGAAACTATAAAACGACAAGCCAATACAGATTACTTAACTAAACTCCCTAATCGTCGTTACTTTTTTGAAGAGGCTAACAAGTCATTAAAGCAGTTTAAAAAAGCAAAAGCACCAGCCATGTTAGCTATGCTTGATATTGACCATTTTAAAGCTATTAATGATACCTATGGCCATGATGCCGGAGATGAAGTGCTTAAAGGGCTGGCGGTATGCTTTAATAAATATTTTGAAAACCAATTGGTTGCCCGTTTAGGCGGAGAAGAATTTGCGGTATTTTTTACTGAACTGACCGAGCAAGAAGCACTAAAACGACTAGAAAGTTTTCGATTATTTATTGAGCTTAATAGCCATGAGTTTAGCCAAGCACAAATCAAGTTTACGCTGTCGATAGGCTTCAGCCACAGTGAAACCTATCAAATTGACGAACTATTAAAACAAGCCGACTTAAAGCTCTACAAAGCCAAAGAGTCGGGGCGTAATAAAGTGGTTTAGTTTAACTAAACCACACCTGAGACGACAATGGCTGCTTTTCTGCGTTTACGCGACTGATGGTATGAATCCCAACTAAAAATAGCCAGTGCACTCCAAATACACGCAAAGGTAATTACACGCTCAGCATCAAACACTTCACCATAAAACACCACTGCTAAAATAAACATTAAGCTAGGCCCTATGTACTGAAAAAACCCAAGCGTAGTGTATTGCAATCGCTTAGCCGCGCCAGTAAAACACAGCAATGGTAGCGTAGTCACTATACCTGCACTTACTAATAGCGCATTAGTTAGCCAATCATTCGCTGGTAAATTAGACGTTTCAGTCGGCACCATTAACCACCAATAGGTCAGTGCCACCGGTAATAATATTAATGCCTCAATTAAAATCCCAGGCAGAGCATCAACCTGTAGTTTTTTACGTAATAGGCCATATAACGCAAAAGAAGTCGCTAACGAAAATGCCACAACCGGAAATGAACCAAAACTAATTAACTGTAATAAAACACCTGTAAAAGCCAAGGCAACAGCAGCTCCTTGCAACTTACGTAACCGCTCGTTTAAAAACACCATACCAAGTAATACATTTAACAAAGGATTGATATAGTAGCCTAAGCTGGCATCTAGCATGTGGTTGTTATTAATAGCCCATATAAACAACCCCCAGTTAAACCCCAATAAGGTCGAGGTAACAACTAGCATCAGAATTAATTTAGGTTGGATTAAAATGCGTTTAATTTTATCCCAGTAGTTGAGCACACTTACCACCAAAATAAGAAACACCACTGACCAAATAACACGATGCATTAAAATTTCAAATGCTGATACATGTTGGATCATCTTAAAATAAATGGGTGCTAGGCCCCACATAAAAAAGGCGAGGCAGGCAAAAATGGCGCCCTTTCGCTGCTCGGTATCAATCGACATAGTAACCACTTGATGATTTAAAAGGCCGTAAGTTTAACCCCCTCTCACTTTTTAGCCAACTAAATACGTGCCCGTTCCAAACGCTATTTGTACCGACTGCTCGTTATGTAACTCCATCCGGCACACGCACACTTTATTTCCTGAGCGAATGAGTGTGGCGCTGGCAATAAATACCTCCCCTTTACCTGGGCGTAAATAATCAGTACGTAAATCTATGGTGCCCAGCGTTGCTAACTTTTTATGCACACTGGGTAAGTCGGCATCGTCTAGTTTTCCTATTACACTTGCTGCAGCAAGCATTCCGCCTACATTGTCGAGCACCGCAGAAATCACTCCACCGTGAAGAATCTTTTGCGCCGGATTACCAATTAATACGTCTTGCCAAGGAAATGATATTTTAGCTTGTTCAGTACTAAGTAACTCTACTGCTATTTTTAAAAACTGGTTAAAGGGCATGTTATTAACAAACAGCGCCCCTACTTGATCGATCAACATTTCTTTATTCATTATTATTCTCTATGTTTTCAGTGGTACGATGAGTAAAGCACAGCTTGAGGCTATTGTAACCCCCTGCAGATTTTAGTTTATCACTACAGATGTGTGTACCAAGTAATGAAAGCTAAAGACATCCTGATAAAAAACCACTAAAATAGCGCCGATGAATACACTAACTCCTTCTCCTAATACGCTTGTGCGTAAACCCGAAACTGTACTCAAACAAGTGTTTGGTTACAGTGAATTTCGCGACGGTCAAAGTGCAGTAATTGATGCCGCTATTAATGGCCAAGATTCATTAGTATTACTGCCCACCGGTGGTGGTAAATCGGTGTGTTACCAAATACCCGCGTTGGTATTAGAGGGAGTCACCATTGTTATTTCTCCGCTGATCTCTTTAATGCAAGATCAAGTCACCCAGTTACAAGCACTGGGAGTTAAGGCCGCTTATGTCAATAACAGCCTAGCTCGCGAAGAACAACAATTAGTGTATCAGCAATTGCATCAAGGGCTGATAAAGCTACTTTATGTAGCTCCTGAAAAAGTGCTACAACGCGACTTTTTAGAGCGGCTCTCTCATTTGAATGTGAGCTTGTTTGCTATTGATGAAGCACACTGTGTTTCTCATTGGGGTCACGATTTTAGACCGCATTATTTTCGTTTAAATGAGCTTAAACAACGCTTTGCACATGTGCCTATGATGGCACTCACTGCCACTGCCGATAAAGCGACTCGCTTTGATATTGTTGAGCAACTCAAGCTACAACAGCCCTACATTCATACCGGCAGTTTTGATCGCCCTAATATTCGTTACACCATAGAAGAAAAATTTAAACCTATGGTGCAATTACTGCGTTATTTAAAAGAGCAAAAAAATCAAAGTGGTATTATTTATTGCACCAGTCGTAAACGTGTTGATGATATAGCTGAAAAGCTTGCTGATGCAGGCCTTAATGCTGCCGCTTACCATGCGGGAATGAGTAACGAGCAACGTCAGTTTGTGCAAACCGGATTTGCCCGTGACGATATTCAAATTGTGGTTGCCACCGTTGCCTTTGGTATGGGAATTAACAAGCCTAATGTACGCTTTGTTCTGCATTACGACATTCCAAAAAGTATTGAAGCTTATTACCAAGAAACAGGCCGTGCTGGACGAGATGGACTGGCTGCAGAGGCCATCATGTATTTTGACCCTGCCGATATAGGCCGAGTTAGACGCTTTTTTGAAGATATTGACGATGAACAACGCCGCCGCGTAGAAGAGCAGCGCTTTAATGCCATGGCCAGCTTTGCCGAAGCACAAACGTGTCGTCGTCAAATATTATTGAACTACTTTAGTGAGTACCAACGCGAGCCCTGTGGGAACTGTGACATTTGCTTAAATCCACCTAAAAGTTTTGATGGCACATTAGTCGCACAGCAAGCGCTTTCGTGTGTGTATCGCGCGCAACAACGATTTGGATTGGGTTACATTGTAGAGTTATTACGCGGCGCGAATACTAGCCGCATTCGTGATAACAATCACCATGAACTTAGTACCTATGGCATAGGTAAAGATAAAAGCAGTGAATTTTGGCTTAGTATTTTACGCCAACTTATTCATCAAGGGCTATTAAGCCAAGATATAACCCAAGGCGCTTCATTGCGTTTAACTGAAGCTGCACGCGCTATTTTAAAAGGTGAATATGCGCTGCAATTGGCCGAGCCTCGCTTACAAGCTAAACACGTTTATCAGGATAAGTTAGCGCAGTTTAATTACGATAAAAAACTATTCGCTCGCCTGCGTGCATTGCGTAAAGAGTTAGCCGATGCCGATGATGTGCCGCCTTATGTAGTATTTAACGATAAAACGCTAGCCGAAATGGCGCAGCTTATGCCCACTAACGACAGTGAATTTTTAAAAGTGTCGGGGGTTGGTTTTACTAAATTAAACAAGTATGGCGGTGAGTTTTTAACCGCAATTCGACATTACCTAGCAACGCAATAAGCCCCTTATGACCGAACTTGAATACGATCACACACATCAATGTATTATTATTAAACCGACAGAGCTGCCGCACGATGAAGACTTTGAATTGTGGGGAACGTTATTTTTGCACAGCGATGAAATTAGCATTAATGAGTATGCCGCTGGGGCAGATCGTCATCAACTGCGTTTTAACTATGCTAACCACACATTTAATTTAAATTTTGAGCATTACAGCCAAAGTGTGTGGATTAATGGTGAAGGACAAGATGCCGACAACCTATTGGCAGCGTTAACATTTTATTTAACTTAAATGCATAGCTAATACCTTATAATCGCTATAAAAATAAAACTAAATCTGTCTTTTACTTACATATCAATAACAATGATGTAAGCTAAGAGTAAGTGTTTTATTTTGCAAAATAGCGCTAAAGAGGGTCAATGTTAAATAGAAAATGGATTGCACGTAGTTGTTTTAGCCTTTCTATTTCGAGTATGTTTATGCTCAGCGTTTGCGCGCACGAAGCGCCACTAGCCCAAAGCTGCCCTAGTGACGACTCATCACAAACTCATGAAAGTAATTTGCGTCGTCAAATTACATCTCAAACTCCAACACTCACAGCACAAAGTAACACTAAAATTGCCTCCATCACTTTGCAACAGCTTAATGTATTTAATACTGAACTAGAGGCTGAGAACAATGCATTATTTCGTTTTGCCAATCGGGCGCACATACAAACCGAGCCTGAGGTAATTAAGAGTATTTTACTGTTTAAGTCAGGCGATACCTTTAATCCAAAAGCGCTGGCCGAATCTGAGCGGTTACTGAGAAAACAAAGTTATTTATATGATGCACAAATTATTGCTGACGAAAATTGTGATGGAAATATTGATGTAACAGTAATTACTCGAGACTTATGGACTTTACTGCCCGAACTTAGTTTTAGCCGAAGTGGTGGTGAAAATAAATCAAGTATTGGTTTTCGCGAATCTAACTTATTTGGTTGGGGCAAACGGTTATCGTTTGCACGTAAAACAGACAGTGACCGAAATGGTTATTTATTTGTTTACGATGATCCTAATATCTTATCAACTCGCTACCGAGGGCGTTTAGAGTATGCCGACAACAGCGACGGCAAAAGTCATTTAGTTGAACTAACCTACCCGTTTTATGCCATAGATACGCCCTATAGTTATGGCGCCCTGAGTTACTCAACCCAACGAGAAGAAGCCTTATACATCAGAGGTGAAAAGTTTAGTGAGTTTGAACAAAAAACCGACCTAAACCAGGTATTTTTTGGCCATTCTAAAGCCCTTAGTCATAACTGGACCCAGCGCTTGAGCCTTGGTTATATTGATGAGCAACACACTTTCAAAGCGATTGATTCTACCACTACAGCAGTGGCTGAAAACAGAAGCTTAAGTTACCCCTACATCAGCGGCCATTGGTTTGAAGATAACTTTATAAAAGTACGTAACTTTGACAGTATTTATCGTACTGAGGATTTAAATTTAGGTTGGAATATCAAAGCCACCCTGGGCTACTCCGATGAATCAATGAGTAACGACGATAGCCGCGCTGTGTACTCGTTTAATTTTAACAAAGCCCATTTTAGCACTAACCATACCCTTTGGCGTTTTCATGCAGATATTCAAGGCTATTGGAATAACGAGAAAAAACAGCTCGAAAACTTGCTCACTACTAGCCAAATTCAATATTATTTAAATACCAGTATTGATCAATCTTGGTATGTAAAAGCAAGGCTGCAATACGCAAAAAACCTCACTAATGATAAACAGCTCACCCTAGGGGGCGAAACTGGACTTCGTGGCTATCCTATGGAATTTCAACATGGGGATCGGAGTTTTTTAGTCAGTTTAGAAAAGCGCTATTACTGGGAATATGACTTACTACAGCTGTTTAAAGTGGGAGGGGCGGCCTTTTTAGATATCGGTCGAGCTTGGTATAACAACGACTCGAACACTCAGTATCAAGTTGAGAACACCCCAGTGCTAAAAAATGTGGGCTTAGGTTTGCGCCTTGCGCCAAGTCGTGCCAATGCAGGTACCATGATCCACCTTGATATAGCCGCGCCGCTAAATAAATATGATGATGTTGACTCGGTACAATGGCTGCTCAGCGTCAAAAATTCTTTTTAAAATCACTACTGCGCGCCTACGTTAAACGTTACACTTTGCGCCTATCATTATTGTGAGAATACATTTTGGAATTAATCACCCTTTTAGAGCTTTTGGGCACACAATATAAACTTATCGTGACCGTGATTGCCCTTTTGAGCTTTCCGCTACTATTAAAAGTAACTAAAAAATTACTCGAAAAAGCTATCAGAGGTAAAATCGATTTACACCGAAAGTACCGTGCAGAGCTACTACTAAAAATAATACTCGCCTTTGTGATGCTGTGTTTAGTATTAGTTTTTTGGGGAATAGAACTGCGTGGTTTACTGGTATTAGGCTCTTCTTTATTTGCCATGCTAGGCGTTGCATTATTTGCGGCGTGGTCATTGCTGAGTAACTTAACCGCGTTTTTACTGATGTTTATTCAAAATGACTGCCGTGTAGGCTATTGGGTAAGAATTGTGGATGGAGCCAACGCCATTGAAGGGCGTATTATTGAAATGGGGCTGATGAATGTCTTACTCGAACACGTTGATGGCCACAGAGTGATTTACCCTAATAACTTATTTGTTACCCGCCCGGTGTTAGTGCTTAATACGGAGCCTAAACCAACAAAAGCGCCTAAAATTAAACGCATTATTGGCCCTAAACCGCGTAGCTAAACAACACCTATTAAAAAACCGCGTTAGTTTAAAACTAAGGCGGTTTTTTATATCTACAGATAGAGTCATACCAATTCACTTAATTGAGCAAATTGGTATTAATTATTTAGTTCAGCCGTTTTCAGCTCATCATCTAAATCATTTATCTCATCAATAAACGTTTCTAACTGCTGCTCTACCAAACTATTTGCATGCGCAAAATAAGCAATATGGAATACGGCATCGCCTTCATTTACCAGTGGCATAGTTTGCTGGCCAATAATAATACCACTTCGAGGAGCAAGGAGTTCAAGTTCTGAATCGCCAAGCGGACTGCTAATATAAGCAAGCACTTGCCCTTTCATTACTCGCTCACCTAACGATACTTGCGCTCTTACTATGCCGTCTACTTCAGCACGCACCCAACTAGTGGAGCTTGCAATCACAGGATCAGGCAGTTTTTTAGGACGTTTACCGCGTATCATTTTTAAATGTCGCATAACATAATCAACCCCTTGCACGCCTGCAGCAATCGCAATAGGGTCAAAGCGCAGTGCTTCACCCGCCTCATAAGTAATAACAGGTATACCTAAATTAGCGGCTTCACTACGCAGCGAGCCATTACGTAATGACGCATCTATAACCGCAGGCGTACCAAAGGCTTTAGCCATTTGCGCTGTTGCTTCATCGGCTAAATTAGCGCGAATTTGCGGTAAGTTAGTACGGTGAATCGCCCCCGTATGCAAATCAATAATATGCGTACAATGCACAGCTACTTGGTTAAAAAACATATACGCCATGCGACCTGCTAATGAACCACGCTCAGACCCCGGAAAACTTCGGTTCATATCACGGCGATCGGGTAGATAACGCGATTTATGAATAAAACCAAATACATTCACAATCGGGACCGCAATTAATGTACCACGAAGCTGATTAGGGTCGATTTTAGCCAGTAACTGGCGCACAACCTCAACCCCATTTAGTTCGTCGCCGTGTATAGCCGCACACACCATCAATACAGGGCCTTCCATTACACCGTTAACCACTTCAATAGGAATATTAAGCGGTGAATGGGTGTAAAGCTTTGCAGCTTCTAGCGCGAGTGTTTTACGTTCACCTACACCAATACTTTCACCTAATAGGGTGAAAGGTCGGTTAATTTTAACCTTTGCCACGAGTTGCCGTTCCTTTACTTGCAGCATTTTTCTCGATGAAATCAATCACCATGCCCGCAATGTCTTTACCTGTTGCCACTTCAATCCCTTCAAGACCTGGCGATGAATTTACTTCCATAACCAAAGGACCACGAGATGAGCGAAGTAAGTCAACGCCAGCAACGTTTAAGCCCATTGCTTTTGCCGCTGCAACCGCTGTTTTACGCTCTTCTGGCGTAATACGCACCAGTGTAGCGCTACCACCACGGTGAAGGTTTGAGCGGAACTCACCTTCTTGTGCTTGACGTTTCATTGCAGCAATCACTTTATCTCCGAGTACAAAGCAACGAATATCCGCACCACCCGCTTCTTTAATATATTCTTGTACCATGATATTGGCTTTTAAACCCATAAACGCTTCAATAACACTTTCAGCCGCTTTACGTGTTTCAGCAAGTACCACACCAATACCTTGAGTGCCCTCAAGTAGCTTAATAACGACCGGTGCGCCACCTACCATTTCGAGTAAGTCTTTTACGTCATCTGGCTTGCTAGCAAAGCCTGTTACTGGCATGCCTACGCCTTTGCGTGATAATAATTGTAGAGAACGTAATTTATCGCGCGAACGAGAAATAGCCACAGATTCATTAACCGGATAAACACCCATCATTTCAAACTGGCGTAATACAGAACAGCCATAAAAAGTAACTGATGCGCCAATACGCGGAACAATGGCATCAAAATCTTTTAGGTTTTCGCCGCGGTAATGGATTTCAGGTTGATCTGAGTTTATATTCATATAACAACGTAGCGCGTTAATCACTTTTACTTCATGACCACGTTGCTCAGCCGCTTCAATTAAACGACGCGTTGAATATAAATTTTTGTTGCGAGATAAAATACCAATTTTCATAGTTAAAACCTTAACTAAATTATGTTGAGCAAGCACATATAAGTATGTTTGCTACTCAACGAATTCTTATAATAAATGTGATAAAGCCGGATCAACGACTATACGATTTTCCATAGCTGTGCGTCCTAATAACATTCTAAACTTCATTGACGCACGACTTGTTAATGTAATTTCTATTGGCCAACTAAATTCGCCAGCATGTAATGTAGTTTCAATAAAGTAACGCAGTTCTTTTTGGCCACTAGAGCTGGTAACGTACTTCATTTTTTTAACTTTGGCATTGCAGGTAATTTGCGTTTGCTCGTCTTCTTGCAATGGTTGGGCTATAAATTTAACCCATTTTTCGCCTTCCACTTCATATTCTTCAATATTAATTGCATGAATACAGGAAGTACGTGCACCGGTATCTATTTTTGCTTTAATTTGCTCGATGCCCAGCTCGGGTAAACTCAACCACTCACGCCAACCAACTGTTATTTTTGTCGTCATAAATGTGCCCTTAGTAAAAAAAGTGTTTTATACGCTACAGCAAATAAAACACCAACAAAATAAATTAATCTACTCGATAAGCCGATTTGATTGACCTTTTAAGTTAACTCGTTTAACAATGCAGCTCTTACGTATGCATTTAACCATAGGCTAAAGCATAAGTTTTTGTTGCTAAACTCAGTTTAACATATACAAAGTAAAGCTAAATTTTATTTATTTAACTAGGGTCTGTTGACCTTTGCGAATTAATATTTGTTTAAACTAGGGGCAATTTAATCGCGGCACGAGGTTTGTAACCTAGTGGGCTAAGTAAAAATCGAGCAACAAAGAGTTAATTGCCCCTAGGCAGAACCCTTCGGGCAGCGCCTATTTGGCATTGATGTTGTGTTATCGCCTATTTATGGGGAATAACCACACTCTGCCTTGCCTAAATACCAAATAGACTGCTGCAAATTTAACCTTGAAAGATAAACAGATCCTAAATACATTACAGTTAACTGTATTAAAAATATACTATCGATGAGAAATTATTATGATTAATGGCTTACTTCATGCGCTTATTCTTGATGAAAAAGGCGGTGCACGCCCCATAGAAAACAGCAAGCAATTACACCAATGGCAACCTACTGATGGAAAACTGTGGGTGCATATGGACTACAGCCAAACAGATGCGGTGGATTGGTTAAAAAACTGCGGGCTGTTAAACGACTATGAACTGGAATCACTCACTGCTGATGAAACGCGTCCACGAATAACGCCAACAACTAATGGCCATATGTTATTTTTACGCGGGATCAACTTAAACCCAGCACAAAGCCCTGAAGACATGGTATCTATTCGGTTATTTATAAATAACGATGTGGTGATCACCACGCGTAAGCGCCGATTATTATCAGTGCAAGATATTCTAGCCTCGTTGAATAATAATGAGGGGCCATGCAGTATTTCTGAATTGGTGTGTACATTAGCGCACAAGCTCACTTCACGTATGCAAACAGTAATTGATGAGCTAGATGAAAGCTTAGATAATTTTGAAGAGGAAATTGATGAGCCCAGTAAAAAGTTTGATAACCAAGGCTTGTCGCAACTTCGCCGTCAAACCATCGCGCTAAAACGTTACTTAAAACCACAAAAAGAAGCACTCAGTAGCATGGTTAATAATCATTACCCATGGCTTTTTGACGATGATAAAGCCAAGCTAAATGAAACCACCAATTTACTTATTCGCTATTTAGAAGAGCTCGATAGTTCAATAGAGCGCGCACTTGTTATCCAACAAACCATTACAAATCAGGTCTCTGAGCAATTAAATCAGCGGATGTATGTAATGTCGGTGGTGGCTGCTTTATTTTTACCGCTGGGCTTTTTAACTGGATTATTGGGGGTCAATGTCGGCGGTATACCTGGAACAGAAAGCCCCTATGCATTCACTGCATTTGTGGTGTTTTTAATTGTTTTAACTGGTGGGATTGGTATTTACTTTAAAAATAAAAAGTGGCTGTAATTACAATACAGATCCAATAAGACACAAAAAAGGCGAACATATTGTTCGCCTTTTGCATTGGTAATCCTTACTCTTGAAAGTAAGTGCCCCAACCGTCGTATTCAACATCGCATTCAACAGCAAGTTGCGCGAGTTTGTCAACGTCTTCCATTATCACGTCGACATCTAATTCGGCTTCAACAACAATGTCAAAACTCCAAATTTTTTCACCGTCTTCAAGCTCAAGTTCTGCTGGCTCTTCTACATCGTAACCTAGTTTAAACGCAGCCAATGCCGCTTGTTCTAACTTAGTAAAGTCTTCACATACAAAGTGGTGTTCTACTTCATAAAGAATTTCTGGATCGGAACCATCTTCAAGTAGTGAAGTTACGATGTCTTCACTTATTTCACGCCAGTTTTCCATTATTTCTCTCTCACTTGAGCATCTAATTCTGTTATTTTAGCAGCCATAATACTGTGCACACTTTTAGCATGTTCACGGGCACTGATACTGTTATCAAGTGCTATGGGGGCTAACATTTCAATGTAAATTGTACCATTATCCCAGCGATTTAGTTTAATGGTTTTATCGGTTGTGTTCATACATACTGGCACAACAGGCACCTCTGCACTCATTGCGGTATGAAATGCACCTGTTTTAAAGGGGAGTAAACCACGACCATAACTACGCGTCCCCTCAGGGAACATCCACACCGATAAGCCTTTTTGTTTTATTTTAGCCGCTGCTTTTGAGATTGTGCCAGCAGCTTTTGAACGATTTGAACGGTCGATTAAAATATTACCCGACAACCAATAAAGCTGCCCAAAAAATGGGATCCATTTAAGACTTTTTTTGCCAACGCTCACACAATTTTTTGGTACCATGGCTGGAATAGTAAATAAATCGTAGCTATTTTGATGATTCGCTACATACACAGCAGGCCCCACCTTAAGCGCATCGGGATGGTATTTTAGTTCTAATTTAACCCCAAGCATTTTAGCCATTGAGCCAAACCAACTTGCAATAACGTGCACATTATTAGGATGAAATGGTCTAAATATTGATAACAACAAACCAAAAAAACAACTTAATAATATAAACAACAGCATTATTAAAATACGTATAACAGCTAGCAAGTGCGCCTCTCCAATATAACCACAATCATGTATTGCTTTATTATAACGTTATTTTGTTGCGCAGACGAGAAAATAGCGCACAAGCGTTCGCTGAAATAAAACAGTCATAAAAAAACGGCTTACCTAAGTAAGCCGTTATCTAGTTTAGTCTAATTTTCCGAGTGTTTTAACTTTGCTCAGTATCTGAATTTGGCTCATCCACTTGCTGAGGTGTTAACTCTACCACGGCTTCATCAACGCGCTGTAAACCACGGGGTAACTTGTTCCCTCTGCGGCCTCGCTCGCCATGGTAATGCTCAAGGTCGCTTGGTTTGAGCGTCAATTTACGCTTACCTGCATGCAGCGTAACACTGCTGCCTTGCGGCACAACAGCTAATACTTTTACAAACTCTTCGCGCGCTTGTACTTTAGCGCCCGGAATAGAAATAATCTTATTGCCCTTGCCTTTACCTAGCTTAGGTAAATCACGCAGTGGGAATAACAACATTCGCCCCTCGTTAGAAATTGCCATACAGTAATCACTGGCAACGTCATTAACGCGAATTGGCGAAAGTAACACACCACCTTTTGGCACACTCACTAAGGCTTTACCGTTTTTGTTTTTACTGACTAAATCTTTAAAGTCAGTAATAAAGCCATAACCGGCATCAGAAGCCATTAGCAATACCTGAGCGTCTTCACCCATAACTACGTGCTCAAAGCTTGCGCCTGAGGTTAAGTTAAAGCGCCCTGTCATAGGCTCGCCTTGGCTTCTTGCAGAAGGAAGGCTGTGGGCATCGGTCGCAAATGCACGCCCAGCTGAATCTAAAAATACCGCAGGTTGATTACTTTTACCTCGCGCTGATGCTCTATAGCCATCACCGGCACGGTAATTTAACCCTTCTACATCTAAGTCATGACCCTTACCAACACGTGCCCAGCCTTTATCAGATAAAACAACAGTCACAGACTCTGAAGGGATTAAATCTTTTTCGCTCAGAGCTTTGGCTTCCACACGCTCAATAACAGGTGAGCGACGATCGTCGCCATACATTTCTGCGGCTTCTTGAATTTCTTTTTTAAGCAACGTCGACATGCGACGGTCTGAGCCTAATGTTTGCTCTAATTTGTCACGCTCTTTGGCTAATTCGTCTTGCTCACCACGAATTTTAAACTCTTCAAGTTTTGCTAAATGGCGAAGTTTTAATTCTAAAATGGCTTCCGCTTGAATATCGGTTAACTCAAAGCGTTCCATTAATAATGGTTTAGGCTTATCTTCAGAGCGGATAATTTCTATAACTTCGTCAATATTTAAAAAGGCAGCAAGCAAGCCCTCTAAAATATGTAATCTTGCGAGTACTTTATCGAGTCGATATTGCAAACGACGACGCACTGTTTCACGTCTAAAGGTTAACCATTCAGTTAAAATACTACGTAAGTCTTTAACTTGTGGACGGCCATCTAAGCCCAGCATATTTAAGTTTACGCGGTAATTTTTTTCAAGATCGGTTGTTGCAAATAAGTGCGCCATTAATGGCTCAGCTTTAATTCGGTTTGAACGCGGCACAATCACAATACGGGTTGGATTTTCGTGATCAGACTCATCACGTAAGTCAGCCACCATTGGTAACTTTTTAGCGTTCATTTGCGCTGCAATTTGCTCAAGTACTTTTGCACCCGAACATTGGTGCGGCAAAGCGGTAATGACGATATCGCCCTGCTCTTCACAATACACTGCACGCATTTTAATTGAGCCACGGCCGGTTTTATAAATTTTGTGAATATCAGCTTTAGGCGTAATTATTTCAGCATCGGTTGGGTAATCTGGCGCATGCACTAAATCCAGTAACTCTTCGAGCTCTGTTTTTGGCTTATCAAGTAATAAACAACAGGCACTGGCCACTTCACGCACATTATGCGGTGGTATATCGGTTGCCATACCCACAGCAATACCAGTTACCCCATTAAGTAATATATGCGGTAAGCGCGATGGCAACACTAAAGGCTCATCCATTGTGCCATCGAAGTTTGGCGTCCAATCAACGGTCCCTTGGCCTAATTCTTTGAGTAATACCTCAGAGAATTTAGATAAACGCGCTTCAGTGTAACGCATTGCCGCAAATGACTTAGGATCATCAGCTGCACCCCAGTTACCTTGCCCATCCACCAAGGGGTAGCGATAAGAGAACGGCTGCGCCATCAGTACCATGGCTTCATAACAGGCACTATCACCATGAGGATGGTATTTACCTAATACGTCACCCACGGTACGGGCTGATTTTTTGTATTTTGCATTTGCCGATAATCCCAACTCACTCATCGCATAAATAATACGACGTTGCACTGGTTTTAGGCCGTCACCAACGTGCGGTAAGGCACGATCCATGATCACGTACATTGAATAATTTAAATAGGCGTCTTCGGTAAAACGCCCCATTGTTTGTTGTTCAATTCCTTGCATTAGCAAGGTATCTGTATCACTCATTAAAGCTTACCTAGTTTTTCTTATAGCTTACGCGGTAAATTACGTTTGCGTAATCATCGCTTACCAATAGACTGCCATCATTTAATTGTGCAAATGCAACAGGGCGTCCAAATGTCGTTTCGTCTTGCATAAAGCCGGTGATCAGTGGCGTATACTTTGTTACCTTAGCATTTTCTATAGTTGCCACTGCCACTTTATAACCGACCTTTTTAGAGCGGTTCCATGAACCGTGCTCAGCTACAAATAACTGTTGTTTATAGCTATCAGGGAACTGCTTGCCGGTATAAAAATGAATACCTAATGGCGCAACATGCGCACCTAATGCCAATGCAGGTTGAGTGTAGTTAGCAATGTTTTTGCCTTCACCAAACTCCGGATCAACAATAACGCCGCCATGCACGTATGGAAAACCAAAATGTTCTTCTTCTTTAGTGATGCGGTTTAGCTCATCGGGTGGAATATCATCCCCCATCATGTCGCGGCCATTATCGCTAAACCATAGCATTTGCGTGCTAGGGTGAAAGTCAAAGCCTACAGTATTGCGCACACCTTTGGCTAAAGTGGTTATTTCTTTGGTGTCGGTGTTTAACGAAAAAATACGACCAAACCGAGGATCTTCTTCGCAAATATTACAGGGAACACCCACCGGAATAATCAGCTCGCCGTTTGGCGCAAAGCGTAAAAATTTCCAGCCATGGTGGCGCTCTGACGGTAAATCGCTATAAAACACTTCATATTCAGGGTTTTTGAGGTGTTTATCGATATTTTTAAAACGAATAATACGGTGCACTTCACCGACATATAAATCACCGTCTTTAATCGCTAAACCCGAGGGCATATTCAGTCCCTCTGCAATCACTATTTTTTTATCTGCAACGCCGTCGCTGTTATGATCAATCAATGCATACACATTACCCGCATTACGCGAACCTGCATACACTATACCTCGGCTTGATACTGCAATTTGCCGAGCATTTTCAACATCATCAGCAAATAAGCTTATTTCAAACCCTGGGGCAGCCGTCAGCTTGTCGAGAATATTTTTCGCCATCACTGGCGATGACATAAAGCCGACTAACAACAGTGTGCTAAATAGTCTTTTCATTTGCCTCTCCTGTAGCCCAAAGGCTTATTAAACTTGTGCTTTGTTACCGTGATCTTCAAGCCATTGGCGGCGATCTGATGAACGCTTTTTAGCAAGTAACATATCCATCATTTCCATTGTTTGTTCTTCTTCATCAAGTGTTAGCTGCACTAAACGACGGGTATTTGGATCCATGGTTGTTTCACGCAATTGTAGCGGGTTCATTTCACCCAAGCCTTTAAAGCGTTGCACGTTTACCTTACCGCGTTTTTTCTCTGCTTCTATACGCGCTAAAATTCCGGTTTTTTCATCTTCATCAAGCGCGTAATAAACATCTTTACCAATATCAATTCTAAACAGCGGTGGCATAGCAACATACACATGCCCAGTTTTTACCAATTGTGGGAAGTGGCGCACAAATAAGGCACACAATAAAGTGGCAATGTGCAGTCCATCCGAGTCAGCATCCGCTAATATACATATTTTATTGTAACGCAGCCCTGATAAATCACTTGAATCGGGGTCAATACCCAATGCCACTGAAATATCATGCACTTCTTGAGAGGCCAAAATTTGCCCTGATTCTACTTCCCAAGTATTTAAAATTTTACCTCTTAGTGGCATGATTGCTTGGAACTCACGATCTCGCGCTTGTTTAGCTGAGCCACCCGCTGAATCACCCTCTACTAAAAACAATTCCGTGCGGTCATTATCAGCAGCACTACAATCGGTCAGTTTGCCTGGTAATGCAGGGCCTGAAGTAACACGTTTACGAACTACTTTTTTAGCCGCGCGTAAGCGACGCTGTGCATTTGAAATACACAATTCAGAAAGTAACTCTGCAGTGTCAGTGTGCTCATTTAGCCATAAGCTAAAAGCATCTTTTACGACACCCGATACAAACGCAGCACATGAACGTGATGAGAGTTTTTCTTTGGTTTGCCCTGCAAATTGTGGGTCTTGCATTTTTACCGACAATACATAACTACAACGTTCCCAAATATCATCTGGGGTGAGCTTTACACCACGTGGTAATAAGTTTCTAAATTCACAAAATTCACGCATCGCCTCTAAAAGCCCTTGGCGCAGGCCATTTACGTGGGTGCCACCTTGTGCGGTAGGAATTAAGTTTACATAACTTTCGGCTGTTGACTCACCGCCTTCAGGCATCCATACAACGGCCCAATCAGCGCCTTCAATAGAACTTGAAAACTCACCTACAAATGGGTCTTTAGGCAGTATTTCATAGCCTTTAACTGCTTCTACTAAGTAATCTTTTAAGCCGGTTTCATAAAACCACTCTTGGGTTTCTTTCGTTTGTTTATTTACAAACTTAATACGCAAACCTGGGCATAGTACCGCTTTGGCTTTTAATAAATGGTTAAGCTTAGTCAGTGAAAAGTTAGCAGAATCAAAATAGCTGGTATCTGGCCAAAAGCGCACGGTAGTACCGGTATTGCGTTTACCCACTGAGCCAATAACATTTAAATCTTCAACTTTATCGCCATGCTCAAAAGCCATTCTAAATTGCTGTGCGTCACGGCGAACCGTTACTTCCACACGGGTAGATAGCGCATTAACGACCGAGATACCTACCCCATGCAAACCACCAGAGAACTGGTAATTTTTATTTGAAAACTTACCACCTGCGTGTAATTTGGTGAATATTAGTTCAACCCCAGGAATACCTTCTTCAGGGTGAATATCTATCGGCATCCCCCGACCATCATCGCTCACTTCAAGTGAGTTATCTTCATGCAAAATGACATCAATACGCGTCGCATGCCCGGCCATTGCTTCATCAACACTGTTATCAATAACCTCTTGGCCTAAATGATTGGGGCGCGATGTGTCTGTATACATGCCTGGGCGGCGTTTTACCGGCTCTAATCCATTAAGTACTTCAATGGCTTCGGCGTTATAATTTTGTTGAGTCATAGTTTTTATCTTTATATACGCTAATATCTGATTTTAAGAAAATCGACAATGCTTGAAAAAGCTCGCTCAAAGCCATTAAAGCTATGATCGCCGCCAAATTCAATTAACTGTTTACATTGTGAGTAATACTTTATTGCGTGCTGAAAATTTAACACTTCATCCCCTGTTTGCTGTAATAAATACAACAGTTCAGGGTGTTTTAACTCTGTCACCGTTAATGCTTTTAACGCATCTATATGACGAGATTGTAATTGGTAATTATAATCTTGATACGGATTATAATTAGGCCCAAGTATAGGCTCTAATAATGTATATGGGGCAACGGCAGGATTAATTACCACCGCAGGAATTTGATAACGCTGCGATAAATACGTGGCAAAAAAACCACCTAACGAGCTGCCCAATAATACGGTATTCGGTGTTAATAGTTGTTCAAGCACTACAATCGCCTCTATAGGTTCATGA
Source organism: Pseudoalteromonas sp. ND6B (assembly GCF_000764215.1). Lineage (NCBI taxonomy): Bacteria > Pseudomonadati > Pseudomonadota > Gammaproteobacteria > Alteromonadales > Pseudoalteromonadaceae > Pseudoalteromonas > Pseudoalteromonas sp. ND6B. Next base: position 43,832 of record NZ_JQFL01000002.1, on the reverse strand, counting down.
TTTAAGCGTGGCACACAATAATCAACATCATAGTGTGCCATAAGCTCACCAAAGCGCACAGCTTTATATGATTTTTCAGAGCTATTAAAACCGTGAATATAGATTACTCGTTTAACCATACCACGTCCGTGCGTATATGCACCTTTTGTTGCTCAGCATTTAAGTGCAGCATACGATAAGCCGCCCCTTTATCTTCTTGCTGCCAAGTAGCACTGTGCTTTGTAAACTGCACGGAACTGGCCGGTGTCGCGTAAATATCAAGCTCTCTAAATTGCTGTTGGTAGTCATTGTGAACATGCCCATGAAACAGCGCATCAACGCGGCCATTATTAACTAATAAATTTAATAGCTGCGGCCCATTTTCTAGCATGTGTTTGTCTAGGTAGCCATTAATAGGCAGTGGGTTGTGATGACAAAATGCAATATGACGATTATCTGAATCGACTAAACACGCCATAATTTCCTCTAAATGCGAGGGCGTCACCCACCCAGCAGGGGTATTTCCTTTAGAATTAATTAATATCAGTTCAAACCCTTGCGCCACAATATGTTTAGCGCGTTGTATTTGCCCGCCACTAATTAAATTGAGCTGTTCAATTTCATCATGATTGCCGGGAACCCAAAATACGGGGCAATCAAGGTCACTATTATGAATCAGTTCAGCAAATAATAAATAGGAATTAAAGCTGTGATCTTGGGTTAAATCGCCACCAAATATCAAGGCATCAGGCTGCTGTTTTGCTATATCTGTAAGTGCTCTAGTAAAATGTTCTGCGGTGTTAACCCCAAAATACTCGCCCTGCTTATCGCTAAAAAGGTGACAATCCGTTATATGGGCTATACGAAGCTGGGCTTGCTCAAAATAATACGTATCATCAAACCAAGCCATTATTTACATCCCAATTAAGTGTTGATTGACCTCGCTCTACACAGGCAACCAACCAATCATATAAAAAAGCATTCAACTGATACTTTTCATCTTTTTGATGCATCTTAGGATTAGGGTAGCCATAGGAAGGTTTGATTCGTTGGTGGTAATCATGATGGACAATTTCGGCTACTTTAGCATCATTATATAAGCGCACTGTTAAATACAAAGGCGAAATACCACTTACCATTCCTGATAACTGTTTAATAGATACATCAAGGGTGTACTTGGCATTGTCATCTATGTTGATGGCAAATTCACTGTGGCCCAGTTTGATTTCTCTAACACTGCCAATCGCTCGTTCACTAGGTAGTAATTTTAAAAGGCGTACGTAATTATGCTCACAAAGTGTTAAATACTTTGGAAGGCTTTGAATGTATCGATTAGTCGTTAAAAGTGCTGTCAAAATACCGCCATTACTATTAAAAAATTAAAAACTATGCCCACTTCTTACGTATTCTGTCGAGATTTAGTGCTAACCATTGCAAGCAAATTACCGTAGCCGCATTATCTATCTCGCCACGATTGAGTCGCTCAAATGCTTCATCTAAATCCATAATATGCGTTTTAATATCTTCACCTTCGGTGTCTAAGCCATATATACCGGTATTAATTTGGCTTAAGTCGGCGTGAGCTAAATATAAATATAAACGCTCTGTAGTACCGCCGGGGCTTGAAAGGTAAGACAACATAAACTCAAGTTCTGTTAAATTAAGTCCCGCTTCTTCAAACGCTTCTTTTTTAACAACCGACTCGTAATCTTCACTGCCATCGGTCATGCCCGCTATACATTCTAACAGCCAAGGCGTGTGTTTGCTTTTAATTGCGCCAATTCGAATTTGTTCAATTAGCAGTACTTGCTCAGTTACTGGGTCATAAGGTAAAACCGCGACCGCATCGCCACGCTCTAAAATTTCTCGACGAATAACCTCAGACTCTCCACCCGCAAATAAGGCATGCTTAAATTGATAAAGGTTTATTTTAAAAAAACCATCATACAAATTTTCAATTGGTTTTAATCTCACATCGTCATGGGTAAATTTAATACGACTTTTATTCGCCATCTATTCTTTCCTTTTTGAGGGTGCAAATACATCAACGTCATTTAGGTATATATTCTGTTACACTTGAGAACGCTGTTTTACTAATTTTTTTTTTAGTTATTAGTTAAAACAGGTTAACATGCTACTAGTACAAAAATTGTCTAAGGACCGAACATCACATGAAAAAGAACATCCTTGCTGCACTGGTTAGTTTATCATGCGCATTGGGCTCAACCGTAGCCAATGCAGAAGATTTACTTCAAGTTTTTGAAATCGCAACAGCCAACGATCCGACCGTTTTAAAAGCAAAAGCCCAAGCTGATGCACAATCATACCAAAGCGATCGCGCTATGAGCGCACTATTACCGCAAATTGGTTTAAGCATGAGTTATGAAAAAAGTGACTCGACCTCTTTTCAAAGCGTAGGCGATTTATCAAACCAAGTTAAAGTCGAAAGTGAAACGGACCAATTCAGACGTGGTATTAGCTTAAGCCAAACGCTATTTGATTTGGGCGCGTGGAATTCACTCGGCATTGCTGACAAACAAGCACTGCAAGCTAGTGGCCAGTACGATTTTGCTAAACAAGATTTAATAGTACGTGTGGCTGAAGGCTATTTTAACGTATTAAGCGCTATTGATAACCTTGAATTTGTACAAGCTGAAAAACGTGCCATTGAGCGCCAACTTGAACAAACTAAACAACGTTACGCTGTAGGTTTAACGGCTATTACCGATGTACATGAAGCACAAGCACAATTTGATAACTCAGTAGCGCAAGAAATCATTGCTAATAATGCGGTAGAAACAGCCCGTGAGCAACTACGTGAGATCACCGGTAAATACCATGCAAAGCTAGATATGTTAAACACCGAAACGTTTTCTACTGTTAAGCCAAGTACGCCTGCAACTGATTTAGTTAAAATAGCGAAAGACAAAAACTTAAATCTGCAAGTATCAAAAATAACGGTTGATATCGCTAAAGAGCAAATTGAACTTGCTAAAGCAGGGCATTATCCAAAACTAACTTTAAATGCTAGTTACGGCGACTCATTAACAGATAGCGAGTTAAATGGCGCTAGTTTTGACGACCAGCCTCGTTCAGATTCAACATCTGTTGGACTTAACTTTAGCGTACCACTTTACTCTGGTGGCGCAACGGTTGCTGCAACAGATCAAGCACGTGCATTTTACGTTGCTGCGAGCCAAGATTTTGAAACGGATTATCGCGCAGTAACTCGCTCTGTTATTACTTCTTATAATCAAGTGGTATCTGATATTGCGACCTATAAAGCGCTTGAACAAGCGGTTATTTCAGCACAAAGCGCATTAAAAGCCACGGAAGCGGGTTTTGAAGTGGGTACACGTACCATTGTTGATGTGCTCGTCAGTACGCAAAACTTATACAACGCAAAGCGTAATCTTGCTGATGTGCGTTATCGCTATGTTGTGTCAACGCTTCGTCTAAAACAAGCAACAGGCACATTAAGCCGCGAAGACTTAGTGGGTATAAACCAAGGTTTAAACACGGTTAACTAAACACTATATTTCATTATATAACCACTAAAGCCAGCTTTTTGCTGGCTTTTTGTATTTTTGAGCGCATAGCGTTAAACTAGCCTTTTATTTTTAGAGAAATTTTTGTGGTCAACTCATCCCCTTTTAAAGCCTCTTTTTTAGGTCCTCGTTATTGGCTAACTTGGATTGGTGTCTTATTTTTATATCTCATTTCATGGTTACCACAAAAAATACAATTAGCTATGGGTAAGCAGCTAGGACGCTTGGTTCATAAATATATGAAGCGCAGAAGGCATATTGCTGAAGTTAATATTAAACACTGTTTCCCCACGATGAGCGAAGCCGAGCAACAACAGCTGGTACTTAAAAATATGGAAAATACCGGTATTGCTATGGTTGAAACCGGTATGGCTTGGTGGTGGCCACAATGGCGGGTCGAAAAAGTATTAGGATCAATAAAAGGGCTTGAGCACTTTGAGCGCGTACAACAATCAGGAAAAGGCGTTTTATTACTTGTTCCACATATACTTCACCTTGAAATGGCAAGTCGAGTGATGGGATTAAAGTGCCAAGGTATTGGTTTTTATCGCCCACACAATAACTCGCTGATGGAATATTTCACCACCAATGGACGCCTTCGCTCTAACGAATACATGGTTGGTAAAAAAGACGTAAAAGGGCTATTAAAAGCTTTAAAAAATAAAAAAGTTTGTTATTACTTACCTGATCAAGATTATGGCCGTAACCGCTGTGAGTTTGTGCCATTTTACGCAGTACCTGATACAGCAACTACCACCGGAACACTGATGTTTGCAGGCAGTAAAAATTGCGAAACCATGAGCCTAATTACTTATAGGGATGACAACGGAAAATATCACCTAGAAATCGTGCCTGAGCTTGAAAACTTCCCAAGCGGTGATAATAAAGCCGATGTAACACGTGTTAATCAGCGCATGGAACAATCAATAAATGCCGCCCCTGAACAATATATGTGGTTGCATAGACGTTTTAAAACACGACCCGATAAAGACGCCCCCTCTTTTTATTAAAGATGGGTTATTAAAATAACAAAGATGAGTGACAGCCATGTGGTTTTGGATTAGATATATACTTTTAGCTTTATTGTTAATTGGTGCAGCCATTTACTTTTTACTAAATGGTACGTCGTCACTTAATTATCAACAAACCACCAACGCTGCTGCTGAAGGGTTATCGCGGTTTTATGCATCAATTCGAGATAGAATTACTGTCAATAAAGACAATGACAAATTTGTCATTGAACTCGAAAAACCCGATCTTAGCCTCGACAGAGCGCTAAACCAACGCTCTTTTGTAGTAGAGCCTATGCCTTTAAATTGGAATGGAGAAGTAGGCCCGCGCCGCTTTCAACGTGACTCAACCTTGCGTACTGTACTGACCCAATATGCTAATAACGAAGGTATTACTTTAATGTGGTACTTAGACAAAGATTACGTAATAAAAGATCACTTTCGTATAGATAGCAGTTTTAACTCCGCTTTATACCGCGTTAGCCGCTCTATTAATGATGACTTTTCAAATGAAGTGTATGCGTTTTTCTGCCCTAAACAACGTGCAGCGGTGATTACCGAGCTACCGTCTGAATTTGTACGCTCAAACTGTTTAAAGCTAAGCAATTAACTACATTCGGTTTAATTTTGTTGATATGCGCTCAAATATTGCTGAGCGCATAACATTAAATTGCTCAATCTAGCCCAAATATTGCCTTCCAAACCGTGCTAACATTATTGATATTTTCACTAAACTCTTCGCGTTTAACGCAGCGACCTTGCTGGTCTAAGCTCAATACATGATAGCGTGAGCGATAGTCTATATACGCTTGAATAAGCTGCTGTTTTTGAATATCGCTGATACAGCCAATTTTAGCCGCATCAGTTAAAATTCTCACATTGTCAGAATTATCGCATAAGTGGGTAAACTCATGGGCATGTTTTAATACCAAGTATTGCGTTATAAACTCAATATCGGTCATGGCACCCACATCTTGTTTTAAGTCAAATTGCTGCGCATTGCCTTTAGCCAAATGGCCACGCATTTTTTCGCGCATTTTAATCACGTCTGCTTTTAAAGTATCTTCATCACGTTGTTGGCACAATATCTCGGCGCGAATTTGTGCAAATCGTGTTACTAATTCAGCTTGGCCTAAAATCAGCCTCGCTCTAACCAGCGCTTGATGCTCCCATGTCCATGCTTGCGTTTGCTGATAATGATTAAAGCTTTCTAGGTTAATAGCTAATAGCCCTGATGCACCTTCTGGACGCAGACGAGTATCTAACTCATATAAAATACCTGAGGCGGTACGGGTATTAAATAAATGCATTAATCGTTGTGCGAGTTTTAAATAAAACTGCCTTGAGTCAATCGCTTTATCACCATTTGTGTAGCTTGTACCATCATGGTTATGCACAAAGACTAAATCGAGATCCGAGTCATAACCCACCTCAAAACCGCCAGTTTTACCATAAGCAATAACTGCAAACCCCTTGTTTTCATCATCGGTGTTAGGTGGCATACCAAAGCGTTTTACGCAGTGGTACCACGCAATATTTACAGCCTGATCGACTATAGCTTCAGCCAATGCTGTTAAGTGATCGCTTACTTTCATTACATCAATAACGCCCGTCGCATCAGCTGCGGCAATGCGTAATTGATGGGTTTGTTTAAACTGACGCAGCGCTTCCATTTGCTGCTCTAAATCGTCATGTTCAATGCGTAAAAAATACTGCCTTATTTCATCTTTATACGCAGTTAATGGGGTTGGCTTGTAAAGCACAGCTGGGTCGATAAGTTCATCGAGCAAAATGGGGTATAATGAAATATGCTCGCCAATCCATTTACTGTGACAACAAAGTAAAACCAATTGTTTTAGCGTTCCTGGATTTTCATACAGCAACTCTAGATAAGCGGTGCGCGAAATAATTTTATTTAATATTTGGCATACCGTTGCAAAGGCGCTAGCACTGGCATTAAAGTCGTTTAACTGTTTAAGTAATGCTGGCATTAATTTATCAAGAATATCGCGCCCACGATTGCCTACTTTAGCTTTAGAAAGTCGTTGTTTAAAGTCGTGTAATGGTGTTTGCCATTCATCTCTGGGCTCATTTAAAAAGCTAACATCGCCGTGATCCCAAGCACTAATAAACGCCCCTTCACAGGTATCAAGTGGTTCAGTTTCTTCGCCTATAACCTGTGTAAATTCGTTATGTATTTGGCTCATCACATGTTCTATTTTCACAAGCGTTGCAGCAAAATCTGCCTGAGCGAGCAACACATTGAGTCGCTGTTGATTTAGCTCATCATCGGGCAGTGTTTGTGTTTGTTGATCATCAAATATTTGTAGGTATTGCTCTACTTTGCGTAAGTATAAGTAATTGCTTTTTAAATCTTTAGCTTCAAGCTCATCAATAACTTGGCTTAGTGTTAACTCTTTTAATGCAATTAATAAAGATTGGGTTTGTAAGTTTGCCTCTCTGCCACCTCGCACCATTTGCAAAGCCTGAACAATAAACTCCACTTCGCGAATACCACCACCACCTAACTTAATATTATTGGTTAAGCGCTTACGGCGCACCTCTTGGGCAATCATAAGCTTCATTTTTCTTAGCGACTCAATAACCGAAAAATCAATATAACGGCGATACACAAAAGGCTTTAATAACGTATTAAACTCCTGCCAATAAATGTTAGGCGTGCCAATTAAGCGCCCTTTTAACATCGCGTAGCGTTCCCAATCACGCCCTTGCTCTTGGTAGTAATCTTCAATGGCATTAAAGCTCATTACCAACGGACCACTTTCCCCAAATGGTCGCAAACGCATATCTACGCGAAAAACTTGACCATCGACCGTACATTGATTAAGTGCTGTAATTAGCTTTTGGGCAACTTTAGTATAAAAGACAGATGCTTCAAGCGAGCGACGCCCACCTTGGGTTTTAACATTGCGAGGATATGCAAAAATAAGATCGATATCAGATGAGTAATTGAGTTCTTGTCCACCTAGTTTACCCATTCCTAATACCATTAACGGTAACGGGTTGTTGTGCTCATCTAATGGCTCACCATTAGTTTTAGCGACATTTTTATAGGCCCATTGATTAGCACTGTCGATCAGTTTATTAGCAAGTTCACTAATGTATTTAATACTATTTTCAATCGGGTTTTTGCAGCATAAATCTAAAAAAGCCACCTTTAACCAGTATTTTTCTCGGTATTGGCGCAGTAACTTATGGCACTCACTCTCTTCTATTTTAGTTATATCTAGCTGTGTAAAAGGGTCTAAAATTTCTCTATTTTTAATTTCGTGTTCACACAGTAACCAAGACAGTAGCGCAGGTTGAGAGCTTAAGCTGCGCCAAGCAAAATCACTTAACGCCAATAGCCGTATTATCTGCTGCTGGTTTTGTTGCTCTGGGTACAGCGCGGCAAAGCGTGTTTCACCGAGTTTTTGTAATTCAATAGGAAGCTGCGTGTCGTTACTCATCAATACCCTCTTTTATCTCACCAATAACCATACTAGAATGGTTAAAAACCTATCAAGGTAAATCTATTTAGGAACACCATGTCATATTTGTCATTATCTAACACTAGTTTAGTTGCGATTGCTATTAGTTTTGTGGTTATTTGTGTCATCATCATCAGTTTAAGAATTGTTACTCAAATAAAAGCAAAACAAGCACTTAAAGAAGAATTGGCGCAGCATGATAACTTTGCAATGGGGATTAGTTTTGCCTCTGAAATATCTGTTGTTATAGCCACCATGGCGTTTTTATTTGATGAAATTAGTATTAGCACCGCACAATCAAACCCATTAAAAGTGATTTTGTTAATTGTGCTGCTATTTTCATTTATTAAAATGGGGCATTTAATCCATCGTAAATGGATATTACGCCGCTTTAATGAAGAAGCCGCAATACTAAAGCAAAACGTCTGTGCTGCGCTGGTTGACTCGGGGATGCTTATTGCCAATTGTATTTTAGCGCTGGGTTTATATACATGGACACATACTCAGGGGTTTAGTAATTTATTAATTGCCTCAGTAAGCTTTTTTGTGTTGCAAGGAATGTTTGCTTTGGACAGTAAAATACGTGAATACCGCTTTGCTAAAGCAAATCAAGGCGCCTCATTGCAAAGTAATTTTGGCTTAGAAAATACCTCTATTGGTATTCGCTATGCGGGTAAGTCAATTGGATTAGCACTTGCGGCGTATGCTGGTTTATCTAGTGCGGCCTTTCAAAATGGTAAAATGGTAGAAAACTTATTTACCTTGGTAATGCATTGCGGTGTGATGTGGCTGTTACTATACTGTTTAACGTATATTATAAAAATTATTTCAATGCCTAATATCGACACCGCACTTGAAGTCGATCATCAAGATAATATTGGTATTGCGTGTATTGAATTTGCTGTATTTTGTGCTATTGGTTACTTACTTATAAGTATGTTTTCAATTTAGTACCAAACTGGTTAAATTAAGCCGTTACTAAACGTCCCTATTTAATAGTCTGGTAAATTAACAGGGACTTTAGGCATATGGAAATAAAAACAGCGAGCTATCTCTTAATTGATATAGACAACGAGTTTAGCCATTCATTTATTAAACACTATATAAACTCAAATGATCCAGCTAAAAAAGACATCGTTATCGCCGGGGCTAATACCCAAAAGCTGGTTAAAATGATGTTTGATGAACTCGTTAAAGATTATTGCTATTGCGATATTGAAAACGAAATAAGCATTTCTGAGCTGGCCAGCTACCTACACGAACACCACAATATTCAGGGGGTACTGTTTAACCAAACAGATTACTTGCTCGCCGATGATACACAGCGCTTTATTTATAATTCACTGCATGAAAAACGCTATATGGTTATTCAAACAGATCAAGGGTATGAAATTAAGCCCATAAAAGATGAATGCCATTCAAACCATTTATCGTGTGATACCGACATAGCTCAAACTGCACAAGAGTTAACAGAGCTTTTAACCCCCGAATATGAAAAATAAATAATTGCACCCAAGCCTTTGCTTACTTACCATAGAGAGATATAACTTCTATGTAAAAAAGTGATTTGCCATGCGAGTGCCCCATATTTATCAATCATCACCGATTGCTCTCAACACCCCTTTAAATCTTGACGATGACGCTGCAGGCCATGTAGGTCGTGTGCTACGAATGAAAGTGGGCGAGCAGGTTTCTATTTTTAATGGTGAAGGGGGTGAATTTCTCAGTGAAATTATTGAAGTGAGCAAAAAAACCGTGGTTGTTATGCCCCTTGAATTTAATCCTCATGACGTTGAATCGCCATTAAAGATTCATTTAGGCCAGTGTGTATCTCGTGGTGATAAAATGGATTTTACCATTCAAAAGTCGGTTGAATTAGGGATCACTGAAATAACGCCTATTTTTAGTCAGCGCTGCGGCGTAAAACTCAGTGGCGACCGCCTAGAAAAAAAACACCAGCAATGGCAAAAAATAGCCATTGCTGCTGCAGAGCAATCTGGGCGCAACTTTGTACCAACCATTAATCCTCCCGTAGATTTAAAACACTGGCTTGAACAGCACACAGCTGCCATTAAATTAACCTTACACCCGCGCGCCGAGCACAGCATTAAAACCATTACTGTTCCTGATGGTGGCGTGCGATTTTTAGTGGGCCCTGAAGGGGGATTTACCGATGATGAAATGGCGCAAACTAAACAACAAGAATTTGTAGATATTCGCTTAGGTCCGCGAGTACTTCGCACAGAAACAGCAGCGTTAACCGTTTTAAGTGCACTGCAATTACAATTTGGCGATTTAGCTAATTGAAATAACTAAAAGCACCCACATATCATGATTACAGTTGTAAAAAACACATAAATTAAGGCACAGCGCATGGCAATTAAGTTAGGTATTATTTCAGATCCTATTAGTGGATTTAATATTAAAAAAGACACCGGTTTTGCAATGATGATGCAAGCACAAACCCGTGGCTACGAAATTTACTACATGGAAATGGATGATTTATCGCTGCGTCAAGGCAATGCCTACGCCACTGCAGCCAAAGCTCAAGTTTTTGATAACGCTCAAAAGTGGTACCAACTTGAAGAAAAAGAAACCATAGCACTGGCTGATTTAGACGTTATTTTAATGCGTAAAGATCCGCCTTTTGATACTGAATATATTTACGCAACGTATATTTTAGAGCGTGCAGAGCAAGCAGGTACATTAGTGATTAATAAACCACAAAGCTTGCGCGACGCCAATGAAAAACTCTTTACAGCTTGGTTTAGTGAACACACGCCAGATACATTAGTAACACGCAGCCAAAAACAAATCCGTGAGTTTTTAGCCCAGCATAAAGATATTATTTTAAAACCGCTTGATGGCATGGGTGGCGCCTCTATTTTTAGAGTAAAAGCCGATGATGCTAATATAGGCGTAATATGCGAAACCTTAACCGAGCATGGTAGCCGCTTTGCCATGGCGCAAAATTATATCCCAGAGATCACTCAAGGCGATAAGCGCGTATTGGTTGTTGATGGTGAAGTGATTCCTTATTGCTTAGCGCGTATTCCACAAAATGGCGAAACACGCGGTAATTTAGCCGCAGGCGGTCGTGGTGAAGCACGCCCAATTAGCGAATCAGATCTTAAGATTGCAAAGGCGGTCGCCCCTACTTTGAAAGAAAAAGGCTTAATATTTGTAGGTTTAGATATTATTGGTGATAAGTTAACTGAGATTAACGTAACAGCGCCAACCTGCGTAAAAGAAATTGAAGCCGCTTACGATATTTCAATTACTGGCATTTTATTTGACGCCATAGAGAAAAAGCTTAATAAATAAATTATCACTGAATCAGTTCAAAGATATAAAGCGATGACGCTTATCGTGTCATCGCTGAAAACTCGAATAAATTTTTAGTGTTAAAACATGGGACTATGCCATACTCAAGATTCAATAACTAAAAGGGTAAAACTTATGCAGTCATTAGAAAATCACTTTTTAATCGCAATGCCATCAATGCAAGACCCTTTTTTTAAACGTGCCGTCACTTATATTTGTGAACACAACGAAGAAGGCGCTATGGGATTGGTGATCAATCAGCCGATTGATGTCACCGTAGGTGAGTTACTCGACAAAATTGATATTGATAACGATAAATCTCAACATGCCGCGCAAGTGACTGTGTTTGCTGGCGGGCCGGTAAAAACAGACCGTGGTTTTGTACTACATTCACCAAAACCTGGGTACTCGGCAAGCCAAAAGTTGAGCAGTGATATTATGATCACCACCTCAAAAGATGTGTTAGCCACGTTAACCACTGCCCAAGCACCCGAGCAATTTATTATTACTTTAGGCTACTCCGGTTGGGAACAAGGCCAATTAGAGCAAGAGCTATTAGACAATAGCTGGCTGATCATTAAAGCCGATCCTAAAATAATTTTTGATACTCCAGTAGAAAAACGCTGGGAAATGGCAGTCTCTATGCTTGGTTTTGATATTGGCCAATTAAGCCCCGAAGCTGGACATGCCTAATAACATAAAAGATAAACATGACTAAAAAAATAGTAAAACCACAAGGTGAGCGCACCGTTATGGGATTTGACTTTGGTACCAAGAGTATTGGTATTGCTATTGGTCAAGAGCTCACAGGCAGCGCCACCAGCTTAAAAGCGGTGAAAGCCCAAGATGGCATTCCTAATTGGGATGACATTGCTGTGCAAGTAAAAGAATGGCAACCCGATTTAATGGTTGTCGGGTTACCGCTAAACATGGATGGCACCTCGCAAGAGGTTACCTTTAAAGCTAAAAAGTTTGCTAATCGTTTGCACAACCATTACGGTATTGCGGTTCATACCCAAGATGAGCGCTTAACGACTGCAGATGCAAAGGCACGGTTGTTTGAACGTGGTGGCTATAAAAATTTAGGTAAAGGTAACGTAGATAATATGTCTGCGGTGATCATTCTAGAGAGTTTTTTTGAAGCCAGTTATGGTGAGTAAAGTACTTAAACACACATAAAAAAAGCGCCTAAGGCGCTTTTTTTATGTGTGTTTAAGACTAAGTCATATTGCCTTTGTCATCAAGGCCATCAATGGTCACACCTTGTAAGAAGCCTGCGCCTTGTTGCTCGTTATTACGTAGTTTAATCATCAAGCGTAAGTCATTTGGCGAATCCGCATGATGCAGCGCATCGGCATAATTAATACGTTGCTGTCTGTAAAGCTCAAACAGCGCTTGGTCAAAGGTTTGCATGCCCATCTCTGTTGATTTAGCCATGGTTTCTTTAATGCCACCAATATTACCGTTTTTAATTAGCTCACTGACCATTGGCGTATTAAGTAATACCTCAATGGCAGCAACACGCCCTTCCCCATCAGAGGTAGGAATAAGTTGCTGAGCAATGATAGCGCGTAAATTTAATGCTAAGTCATATTTAAGCTTATCGTGCTTTTCTTTTGGTACTAAGTGCATAATGCGGTCAATGGCTTGGTTAGCATTGTTAGCATGCAAGGTGGCAACACATAAATGACCCGTTTCTGCAAAGCTCAACGCATATTCCATGGTTTCTTGCGAACGAATTTCACCAATTAAAATAACATCAGGCGCTTGGCGCAAAGAGCTTTTAAGTGCCGATTCAAAGCTTTCAGTATCTAAACCCACTTCACGTTGAGTAATAATACTTTTTTGATGTTCATGCACAAATTCAATCGGATCTTCTATGGTTAAAATATGCCCACGTTGATTGCGATTTCTATAACCAATAAGTGCCGCCAAAGACGTTGATTTACCGGTTCCCGTACCACCTACAAATAACACAAGTCCGCGCTTTGACATAATCACATCGGTCAATGCAGAAGGTAATCCAAGCTCTTTAACGTCGGGAATCTTAGTGACGATTCGGCGAATAACCATGCCCGCTCTGTCGCGTTGCCAAAAAGCCGAAATACGAAAGCGCCCTTCGCTAGTTGCAATCGCAAAGTTACATTCTTTAGTGTTATGAAACTCTGCTTTTTGTTTTTCACTCATCGCTGATTCAACTAACTCTAGCGCTTGCTCATCTGTTAATTTATCGTCATTAAGAGGAGTTAGCTCGCCGTTAATTTTAGCGCTAATAGGAAGTTGGCTCGATACAAATAAATCAGAGCCTTTTTTGTCGATCATTATTTGTAAAAAGTGATTTAAAGATAAAGTCATAATAATTCCTTAAGCGCTAAACTGCGTCTTATCTTGCGCTTTTGTATACGCCGCTGAGTGAGTGATAATGCCACGGTTAACTAAGCTTGTTAAACATTGATCCATGGTTTGCATGCCTTGCGACGCACCTGTTTGAATTGATGAATACATTTGTGCAATTTTATCTTCACGGATTAAGTTACGAATAGCAGGCGTTGCCAACATGATTTCGTGTGCAGCCACTCGCCCTCCCCCTACTTTTTTTATCAGTGTTTGCGAAATAACTGCACGTAATGACTCAGAGAGCATAGAGCGGATCATATCTTTTTCTTCGCCAGGGAATACATCAATAATACGGTCAATGGTTTTAGGTGCAGAGGTCGTATGCAAAGTACCAAACACCAAGTGACCAGTTTCCGCAGCGGTCATAGCAAGGCGAATAGTTTCTAAATCTCGTAACTCACCCACTAAAATAACATCTGGGTCTTCACGGAGTGCGCTGCGTAGTGCGTTAGAAAAGCTATGTGTATCACGATGAACTTCCCGCTGATTAATTAAGCTGAGTTTATTATCGTGAACAAATTCGATAGGATCTTCGATGGTCAGCACATGATGATGCTTGGTCTGATTAATGTAATCGACCATCGCCGCAAGCGTGGTCGACTTACCAGAACCGGTAGGGCCCGTGACTAACACTAGGCCTCGTGGGTTATCTGAAATTTGTTTAAATATTTCAGGTGCGCCTAAATCTTCAAGAGTGAGTACGTCACTCGGGATAGTACGAAACACAGCAGCAGGGCCACGATTAGAGTTAAAGGCATTTACACGAAAACGTGCTAAATTAGGGACTTCAAAAGAAAAATCCACTTCGAGATTTTGTTCATAGTCCTTACGCTGGTTATCGTTCATAATGTCATAAACCAGACTGCTGACTTCTTTATCTCCAAGTGCTGGTATATTAATACGTCGCACATCGCCATCAACACGTATCATAGGTGATACCCCTGATGATAAGTGCAAATCTGATGCTTTATGTTGCACACTAAATGCCAATAATTCGGTGATATCCATTTATGACTCCACAACTAACTGATAAATATATGGTTACAATAGCAGAACGACTCACATCCGCCTACGCTAGAATTGCAGAGGCAGCGCACAAAGCACAACGTAATAGTAACGATATTACGTTACTTGCAGTATCTAAAACCAAACCCGCTACTGATATTATGGCAGCTTATGAGCAAGGGCAACGTCAATTTGGTGAATCTTATGTTCAAGAGGCTGTAGATAAAATAGCGCAACTAGACACATTTAGCGATATTGTTTGGCATTTCATTGGCCCTATTCAGTCAAATAAAAGTGCTTTAGTCGCTGCCAATTTTGCTTGGGTGCAAAGTGTAGACAGACTTAAAATAGCCAAGCGATTAAACAGTCAACGCCCTGAGACAATGCCGCCACTGAATGTACTTATTCAAGTGAATATTAGCGAAGAAGAAGCAAAGTCTGGTTGTCACCCCAATGAAATCACTGAGCTGGCGCAATATATAGATCAATGTGCCCATTTACAGTTGCGCGGACTGATGGCTATTCCCGCTAAAAGCGACGATGCAAACACGCAAATTCAATATTTTGAGCAATTACAAACTTGCTTTGATAAACTACAGACCCAATATCCTCATATAGATACGTTGTCGATGGGGATGAGTAACGATGTAGAAGCTGCCATAGCGGCAGGTTCAACCATGGTGAGGATCGGCACAGATATTTTTGGAACACGAACTTAAAAGGTGATAACAGACATATGTCAGATAAAAAAATCGCATTTATAGGCACAGGTAATATGAGCTACGCCATCATTGGTGGCATGGTAAAAAACGGCTTTAACGCAAATAATATTATTGCGACTAACCGCAACCAAGAAAAACTAGCTAAGGTAGCTGCCGATTTCAAAGTGCAAACCACCAGTGACAATAACGAAGCTATGCGCGATGCCGATGTCATTGTTTTGTCTGTTAAACCACAAATGATGGGCGATTTATGCCAATCATTTCAAGATTCAGGTGTCGACTTTAGCGATAAATTATTTATCTCAGTCGCGGCAGGCTTAACCGTTAAGCGCTTACGTGAAATGCTTGGTCAAGATGTAAAAATGGTACGTTGTATGCCAAATACGCCATCATTACTTGGTCGTGGTGTATCTGGCTTATATGGTGCAGGCGAAACCCAAAGCGAGCATGAGTTTGTACAGCAAGTATTTGAATGTACAGGCATTGTTGTATGGGTTGAAAAAGAGTCGCAAATAAACGACGTGATTGCTGTTACCGGCTCTTCACCGGCTTACTTTTTCTTATTTATGGAAGCCATTGAAGAAAAAGCCAAAGCGCTTGGGTTTAGTGATGAAGACGCACGCCGCTTAGTGCAGCAAACCGCCCTTGGCGCAGCTGAAATGGCACTTAGCCAAACTGATATTAGCATTTCACAATTACGTTCAAATGTGACATCAAAAGGCGGTACCACGCATGCAGCCGTTGAGCATTTAAAAGCACAAGGTTTAACTAAAACCGTAGGCGATGCAATGGATGCGTGTATTGCGCGTGCAGTGCAAATGGAACAAGAACTTTAAAACCATTTTTTATTGAAGGTTATACTATGAATGCCATGCAATTTTTAATTAGCACCTTGTTTGATCTATTTTTAATGGTGGTACTACTGCGTTTTTGGCTACAGTGGGCAAAAGCCGACTTTTACAACCCAATGAGCCAATTTGTGGTCAAAGCCACTTCGTTTGCAGTTAACCCGCTGCGAAAAATCATTCCAGGGCTAGGCGGGCTTGATTTAGCCTCTTTGTTGCTGGCATTTATAGTGGCTGCGGCAAAAATAAGTACCCTAATGTGGCTGATTTATAGCTCTTGGGCTATTCAGCCTGTGCTTATACAGGCGCTAATAACTGTTTTAAAAGAAGGTTTAAATTTAGTCTTTTGGGTATTAATCATCCGCGCTATTTTAAGCTGGGTAAGCCAAGGCTATAACCCAATTGAAGCGGTATTCCATCAGCTTACTGAGCCAATGTTAAAGCCCATCCGTAAAATTTTACCGCCATTAGGGGGATTAGATTTATCGGTACTGGTACTAATCATCGGCATTCAGTTTTTACAAATGCTGCTAATGGACCTTTTAGCTTAAGCATAACGTAATATAAAAGAGGCCTAGTGCCTCTTTTTTACATACTCAGGAGTTAACCATGCAACGTTTAATAAAGTTTTGTTTTATTGCTTGTCTCGCTTTAGCATTTAATGCGCACAGCGCACAAGAACAAGGCGCTCAATATAAAGAACTAGGCCCTTGGCAAGTTCATTATATAGCCTTTCCATCAACGTTTATTCAGCCACAAATAGCCAAAACATATGGCTTGGAACGCAGTGGCTACAAAGGTATTGTTAATATTTCCATCTTAAAAAATGATACTGATAAAACAGCGCAAAAAGCGACATTACAAGGCACCGCTAGAAATTTATTAGGCAATAAACAAAGCCTCAACTTTAAAGAAGTCGTTGAAGGCGATTCTGTTTATTACCTAGCACAAGTAGATTACACCAACGAAGAAATTTTACGTTTTGAAATTGAAATCCAACAAGGTAACCAGTTCCAAACATTAAAGTTTCAGCAAAAATTTTACGTAGATTAAATATGACCAACACCTTAGTACTTGCAACCGGCAATCCCGGCAAAGTAAATGAGCTGGCTAACATGCTCAGCTCGCTTAATATTAATGTAGTACCACAAAGCGACTTTAACGTGAGCGAAGTGGCCGAAACAGGCACCACGTTTGTAGAAAACGCGATAATTAAGGCGCGTCATGCAGCTAAAATAACTGGATTACCGGCTATTGCTGATGATTCGGGATTAGAAGTTGATAGCTTAAATGGCGCACCCGGCGTTTACTCTGCCCGCTTTGCAGGTAAAGGCGCAAGTGATCAAGATAATATCGATAAATTACTGGCTGATTTAGGCGATAACCCTAACCGCCGTGCTCGTTTTTGGTGTGTGTTGGTACTGATGCGTCACGCCGACGACCCTACCCCACTTATTTGCAGTGCTAGCTGGGAGGGCGAAATTACCCTTAGCCAACACGGTGAAGGTGGCTTTGGCTACGATCCTATCTTTTTTGTGCCATCAGAAAATTGCACCAGTGCAGAGCTGACAAAAGCGCAAAAAAATGCACTGAGTCATCGTGGGCAAGCACTTAAAATGTTACTGCAAGAGCTACAACACAAAGGCGACCTGTGAACCTTCCTCCACTAAGTTTATATGTGCATGTGCCATGGTGCGTGCAAAAATGCCCTTACTGCGACTTTAACAGCCACGGACAAAAAGGTGACATCCCTGAAGCTGAGTATGTACAGCATTTAATCGACGATTTAAAAGCTGATTTACACTTAGTACAAGGGCGTAAAATTCACAGTATTTTTATAGGTGGCGGCACACCAAGCCTATTAACCGGCGCGGCATACACCCGTTTACTCAAGGAAGTAGATAGCCTAATTGGCTTAAGCGATAACTGTGAAATAACCCTTGAAGCAAATCCCGGCACAGTAGAAACTGGCCGTTTTAAAGATTATGTAAAAGCAGGCATTAACCGTATCTCTATCGGCGTGCAAAGCATGCAGGACGATAAGTTAAAAGCCCTAGGTCGAATTCATGGTGCCGATGAAGCCAGTTATGCTGCACAGCAAGCCAGTGAAGCAGGGTTAAATAGCTTTAACCTTGACTTAATGCATGGCTTACCAGGGCAGTCTTTTGATGATGCACTGAGTGATTTAAAACAAATTATTGCGCTCAATCCACCGCATATTTCTTGGTATCAGCTCACCATTGAGCCCAATACGCAATTTGCTTCAAAACCGCCGACTTTGCCACAAGATGAAACCTTATGGGATATTCAAGAGCAAGGCCAAGCATTATTAGCACAAGCTGGCTATCAGCAATATGAAATATCAGGGTATGCAAAACCTGGCTATCAATGCCAACATAACTTGAATTATTGGCGGTTTGGCGATTATCTTGGCATTGGCTGCGGCGCTCATGGTAAGGTTACTGATGCGAAAACGGGGGTGATAACACGCACTGAAAAGGTAAAACACCCTCGGGGCTATATGGATATTATTAAACCCTACTTGTACAAAAGCTGGCAAGTAGAGCAAGACGACTTAGCGTTTGAATTTTTTATGAATCGCTTTCGTTTAATAGAGCCATGCCCTATAAATGATTTTAATGCGCTGACGCAGCAACCACTGCAAAGCCAACAGCATGCACTAGATAAAGCCATTAATGCCGGTTTACTAACAAAAACAGACAGCCACTGGCACGTTACACTCCAAGGGCAACGTTTTTTAAATGATCTACTTGCGTTATTTGTTTAGTGACAATAATAGGTTTCTAACAACAAAAGGGAAACGAATGCGTAAACTTACTCTAATTGCTGCCACCATTAGTGTGGCACTGCTTGCAGGTTGCCAACAAGCAACACAACAATCAACGCCTGCACCTGCGGTTCAAGCTCAACCTGTTCAAAGTGAAATTGACAAAGCGAATGCTTTTTTTGAAGACACTTTTAATCGTGATGTAATGAGCAGCCCGGTTTATCAAACCTACATGGGCATCAAAAAAGATTACGATAAATGGGATGACAACAGCGAAGAAAAAGCCCTTAAAGACTTGGCACAAGCTAAAGCCGATTTGGTCACACTCAACAGCATTAATCGTGCGCAATTAGATACAGCAACCCAAGTAAGTTATGATTTAAAAAAACAAGATTTAGAAGCCAGCATTGCTGATTTCAAATGGCGTTACCATAACTACCCAGTAAACCAAATGTTTGGTACGCACTCTATGGTGCCGGCTTTTTTAATCAACCAGCATCAAATTAGCAACGTAAAAGAAGCCAACGATTACATTGCTCGTTTAAATGGGGTACCGGGTGTATTTGATCAGCTTATTACTGGCTTAGAAATTCGCGCCGATAAAAACATCATCGCGCCTAAATTTGTATTCCCACACGTCATTGATTCAAGCAAAAACATCATTAAAGGTGCGCCGTTTGAACAAGGTGAAGATTCTACGCTTTTAGCTGACTTTAAACGCAAAGTTAATGCCTTAGAAATAGACCAAGCTGAAAAAGATGCACTTATTAGTAAAGCGACTGAAGCATTAAAAACAGCGGTTAAACCTGCTTACTCTAAGTTAATTAACTACATTGCACAGTTAGAAAAACGTGCTGATGACCGTGACGGTGCTTGGAAATTCCCTGATGGCGAAGCGTTTTACAATAACGCACTGAAACGCACCACCACGACAGACCTTACAGCAAAAGAGATTCATGCCATTGGCCTTGCTGAAGTATCACGTATTCATGATGAAATGCGTGCCATTAAAGATAAAGTCGGCTTTGAGGGCGACTTAAACGCCTTTATGCAGTTTATGAAAACCGACAAGCAATTTTATTTAGCTAACACTGAAGCTGGTAAAGCACAGTACCTAAGTGAAGCTAAAGGTTTAATTGATAACATGAAAACACGCTTAGATGAGCTGTTTATTGTAAAACCAAAAGCCGACATGATTGTAAAACGTGTTGAAGCATTCCGTGAAAAAGCGGCAGGTAAAGCGTTTTATCAACAACCTGCGCCAGATGGTTCTCGCCCAGGTATTTACTACGCCAACCTATACGACATGGAAGCAATGCCTACTTACCAAATGGAAGCCTTGGCTTATCATGAGGGGATTCCGGGTCACCATATGCAAATTGCCATTTCACAAGAACTTGAAGGTGTACCTAAGTTCCGTAAATTTGGTGGTTACACAGCCTACATTGAAGGCTGGGGGTTATACTCAGAATTACTACCAAAAGAAATGGGCCTTTACGAAGACCCGTATTCAGATTTTGGTCGCTTAGCCATGGAATTATGGCGTGCATGTCGTTTAGTGGTTGATACCGGTATTCACGCAATGAAGTGGACTCGTCAAGAAGGTATTGATTACTACGTTAACAACACCCCTAACGCCACTTCTGACGGTGTGAAAATGGTTGAGCGTCATATTGTAATGCCATCTCAAGCAACGGCTTACAAAGTAGGTATGCTGAAAATTTTAGAACTACGTGAAGATGCTAAAATGCAACTTGGCGATAAGTTTGATATCCGCCAGTTCCACGATGTAGTGCTTAAAAATGGCCCTGTACCATTAAACGTACTAGAAAACTTCGTTAATGAGTGGATTGCCAGCAAACAAGCTTAATTTTTAAGTATTTACTTAAAGGAATAAAAGGTCGCAATTGCGGCCTTTTGTTTTATAAAGCAAAAAATTAAGCTAGGATAAAGTTGGAATTCAAGGAGAACAGAATGGATCTAAGCATACAGCTACTCAATGCGCGTATTAAACAACAGCAGTTTGATGAGCTAGATAACGACTTTAAAAAGCTCACTGAGGCACAGCAAGTAATACAGCTTAATTACCTGTTTGAAAGTGCGCTACGCATGAGTATTAAATACGATTTTATGCAAAACATCGCCGTGCGTATTTTAACCACTAATACGCCACCAGCGCCGTTTATTGAAAAACTAACCAGTTTAGACGCGCTGAGTTTTTTTACGCCTGCACTTAAATTAAATAAGGGATTTATTAATACAGACGACTCTGGCAATAACGCCCTGCATAATGTATTTAAGCAAGCAATGCCCACACAACTGCCTTTTAACTATGTTCGCTCGTTAATGTTATTTGAATCTAACGAAGAGTTACTATATGCATTAGCACATACAAATAAGCAAGGGCTCACTCCGGTTGCCAGTTACATCGCCTATGCACATAAGCCAAACATTCCGGTAAAACATGAATTTTCGGCCTTGCTCGCATTAATGGAAATAGAGCAAAAACAAAATCCTGCAGCAAAATTACAAATACTTGAGGCATTAAAAATAATCCCCCAAGCGAGATAACCTTGCTACTGAGCGCCGCTTATTTACAGCGCTCTACTGAACAAGTGGCGGCTCTAATCTGATAAGTAATATTCTACGCTGGTAACAACACGTACGTTTTTAATTTGCGGCGTGTTTGAATCCCGATCGCTAATGCTAAACTGCCCTTGGCGAGCGGTTTTAATTTTACCTAAGCGTGAATTTGAATCTTTAGCAAACTTATCTGCCACTTCACGAGCTTTTTCTGTGGCTTCTTGCACCATGGCTGGTTTTATATCGTTAAGCCCAGTAAAAATATACTCAATACGGGTTTGATAGTTGTCTTGCACAATAGCTATATTTTGTTTAGCTAGCTGACTCACTTTGCTCAGTGCGTTTTTAACTTTATCAGGAGCATTGGAGTAAACAATAATATTTGAGCTAATAACATACCTAAACTTTTGATTATCATTCGCGTATTCACGGGCTTGCTTATCTATAATAGATTGAGTGCCTTTCGATATTTCTTGATCGTCAAAGCCGTGTAACTTTAAAAAGGCAATCACCGCATCGTTTTTTTGCTCAACTCGCTCAACAAGCTTTTCAAGATTGTTGTCGGCATCGTTAAACTGCAAAGGCCAAATAACGGTATCAGCCACAACTTCACGTTCAGCTAACCCTTTTACCTGCACCGTGCGCTCCATCCCTTTAATATCAAGCGCAGCCCCTTTTATAATAAAACCCAATGCAATTAGGCCAATGCTTAAACACGCTGCTGCCATAACAACGGTTACATTCGATATTTTATTCACTTCACTCTCCTTGACTAGGGTCTGTTGACCTTTGCGGATTAAAATTTGTTCAAACTAGGGGCGGTTTAATCACGGCGCGAGGTTTGTAACCTAGTGGGCTAAGTCAAAACCGAGCAACAAAGAGTAAATCGCCCCTAGACAGAACCCGAAGGGCAGCGCCTGTTTGGCATTGATGCTGCGTTATCGCCTATTTATGGGGAATAACCACACCACATAGGCTCTGCCTTGCCTAAATACCAAACAGACTGCTGCAAATTTAACCTTGAAAGGTCAACAGACCCTAATATCAATAATAAGCACGTTCACGCTCGAAAAAACACTATAAACAGGTTACATTGAGAAGGTATAGATAGCAAAACTTAATCAGCCAAGGAAACGCAATGAGTCTAAAACGTATTAGCCAGTTTTTTAATCCAAGCTCAGTCGCTGTTATTGGGGCATCAAACACCCCTACTCGGGCTGGTAATGTGGTAATGCGTAATTTATTACAAGGCGGGTTTAAAGGGCCCATCATGCCTGTTACACCCAATCATACTGCAGTGCATGGCGTATTGGCTTACCCAAGTATTGAAGCCCTTCCCAAAGTACCTGATTTAGCCGTTATCTGTACCAATAAAAACACCTTAATGAAAATTATTGAACAGCTAGGTACGCTGGGGTGCCATAGCGCTATTATTATTGCTGATGGTCTAACAAGTACTCAAAAACAAGAACTTAAAGATAACGCTGCAAAGCATAAAGTGACGCTGCTTGGCTCAAATTGCTTAGGGTTACTTATTCCGCACATAGGTTTAAACGCGAGTTTTTCGCACACTGTTGCCACGCCAGGTAAACTGGCTTTTGTGTCGCAATCAGCGGCTGTTTGCTCAACGATTCTTGATTGGGCTAAAAATAAAGAAATTGGCTTTTCATACTTTGTATCAATGGGAGATTGTTTAGATATTGAGTTTGACGAAATACTCGACTTTTTAGGCCGCGACGCTAAAACCAAAGCTATCCTACTTTACATAGATAACATTAATGATATTCGCAGCTTTATTTCTGCCGCGCGTGCGGCGGCATTTTCTAAACCCGTTATTGCCATTAAAACGGGCAGAACCACTGCAGGCGCTCTCGCTGCTGAAATACACACCGGCGGAAAACAAAGCTCAGATGCAGTATATGATGCCATGTTTCAACGCGCAGGGATGTTAAGAGTAAATGATTTGCGTGAGCTCTTTGCCGCCACTCAAACCTTAGCAATGCACCCCAAATTATTGCAAGTAGAGCAGCTAACTATATTAACTAATGGCGGCGGCCCTGGAGTGATGGCCGTTGATGAACTTATTCAAAGCTCAGGTAAACTTGCTCAGCTTAGTGATGAAACGCGCGAAGCACTCAATAAAGTGATCCCACATTCAGACACAACATCCAACCCTGTCGATATATTTGGCGATTCTGCGCCAGTGCGTTACAAACACGCATTAGAAATACTGCTTAATGCTAAAGAAGTTAAAAACTTACTGATCATTCATACTCCATCGGCATTGGCCCCGAGTGAAAATTATGCTCAGGTTATTGTTGAGGCTCTGAACAAATTACCGAAAATGGCACGCCCGTATGTGATCACTAATTTCATGGGAGAAGATGCCGCCTTTGCAGCCAGACGCATCTGCGCGAATAATGCCATTCCGACCTATCGTACCCCAGAAGGTGCAGTAGGTGCCTTTATGCACTTAGTAAGCTATCGTCGTAACCAAAAACATTTAACCCAAACACCAGAATCAAACACCGATGATGCGACTATTAATAAAGCAGCAGCGAAAGCAGCTATTAAAGAGTTTTTAAATGATGAGCAACATTACTTATCAACCCATCAAGCGAGTCAAATTTTAAGTAGCTACGGTATAGACTGTATCCAAACTGAAGTAGCCTACACCCCTACTGAGGCAAAAGAGCAAGCAATAGAGCTAGGTTTTCCGGTCGCATTAAAATTGATGAGCCCCAGTATTCCCTCTAAGTCTGAAGTCGGTGGCGTAGTACTCAACCTCAATGATGCACAAGAGGTCGAGCAAACGGCATTTGCTATGCTGTTAAGAATAAAAAACACCTACCCTGATGCTGTTATTGATGGCTTTTCGTTACAAAAAATGGCGCCTAGAGCAGGTGCCAATGAGCTGCGCATAGCCATTAAAACAGAGCCTAATTTTGGGCCAGTTATTTTATTAGGTGAAGCTGGCACAGGGCTTGAGTACGCTCAAGCGGCGGTGGCCTTGCCACCACTGAATATGAACCTAGCTAAATATTTAATTGCCGCCGCCCATGATAAGGGAGTTCTTAAAGATCGCATTCTGCCAGAAAAAGTAGATAAATATCGTTTATGTGCGCTACTGACCCGAATTTCTCAACTCGTTGTCGATCAACCCGATATCACCTCATTAGAGCTGAATCCTATTTTAGCCAGTAATGGGCAGTTTTTAGTCCTTGATGCCACCATGAACCTAAATCAGTATCAGGTTCAGGCGCACCGAAAACGTTTATCAATCCGCCCTTATCCTATTGAGCTGGTTGAAACGGTGACCCTAAAAAATAAGACCTTAGCAACGCTCAGACCAATCAAACCAGAAGATGAGCAGGCACATCAAGAGTTTGACCGCTCCTTAAGCAAAGAAGATAGATACAAGCGCTTTTTTGGTGAATTGCCACAATTTAACCATGATCAACTCGCTAAAATGACGCAAATTGATTACGACCGCGAGATGGCATTTATTGTTACCCAAACACAAGACGAGCAACAGCACACATTAGGGGTTTCGCGAGTGATTATGGATCCCGATAACTTACAAGCAGAGTTTGCCATTGTGGTACGTTCTGATTGCCAAGGACTTGGGTTAGGACGTATTTTAATGAACGCGGCTATTTCTCACTGCAGACGCCAAGGCGTGAAAACGGTTGAAGGTATCACCCTGCCAGAAAATACCGGCATGATTGAGTTGGCTCGTAAACTCGGGTTTAAAATAAGTCGTGATTTTGAAGAAGGCAGTATCAATATGCTGCTCACATTGTAATAGGTACTATGCGTAAACTAAGACAAACCATCAACCAAGTATTTGAAGCGTCAGGTAAGTATCAGCGAGCGGGACACATTTTAGATGTCATACTGATCAGCATAATTATGATTAATGTGGTGGCGATTGTGCTTGAGTCGGTGCACAGCATCGCAACCGAGTACTATAGCGAGTTTTTAATCTTGGAGCTGGTATCAGTGGCTATATTTAGTGCTGAATATCTAATACGTGCTTGGACCTGTGTCGATCGCGTAAAGTACGCCTCCATGAATTGCTCAAACACACAAAAACGGATTCGATATATTTTATCACCTCTGGCAATTATCGATTTAATTGCCATTTTGCCTAGTTTATTAATGTTTTTCTTTGCTATCGATTTACGTTTTTTACGGGTACTGCGGTTGTTGCGGGTATTTAAGCTCACTCGTTATTCTCGAGCAATGCAATTGTTATTGCAGGCGTTTATTGATGAGTCGAGTTCATTACTGGCGGCATTTTTTATTATGTCTGTGTTACTTATTTTAGCCTCTTGCGGTATTTATTTATTAGAGCACGACATTCAACCAGACAAGTTCGGCTCTATTCCTGCAGCCATGTGGTGGGCAATGGCAACCCTAACTACGGTTGGTTATGGCGATGTTGTGCCTATAACGCCTATTGGTAAACTATTTGGTGGCGTAATCACTTTGGTGAGTATGGGGATGGTTGCCATACCAACCGGTTTATTAGCGTCGAGTTTCTCAGAGCAAATACGCAAACGTCGCCAGCTATTTGAAGATGCCACCCACGAGAAAATAACCGATGGTAAGCTCACTGATGAGCAGATGCATCACCTTGAGGAGTTACGCTACAAACTAGGGCTAAGTAAACTAGAGGCCAATAAAGCAATAAAAGCGGAGCTAAATAAACGCAGCTCACACTTATTTTGCCGTCACTGTGGTAAGCGTCCTTAATAAAATAATGTATTAAGCGGCGCTTTAAGCTTGTGAGAATACAGGATGCCAATCGTGCTCAATAAGCTCAAGCACCTGCTCTTTAGGCACCGCTTTACTAAACAAGTAACCTTGAAAGTAGCTACAACCTTGCGCTTTTAAAAAAGCCAACTGATGTGCGCTTTCAACCCCTTCAGCAATACACTCTTTACCTAAACTGCTTGCTAAAGTTAGTGTAGATTGAATAATCGCTTCGTTATCCGAATCAATACCAATATCTTGCACAAAGCTGCGATCTATTTTTAATACATCAATCGGAAAGCGCTTCAAATAAGTTAACGAGGCATACCCTGTTCCAAAATCATCCATGTACAACTTACAGCCTAGTTGCTTTAATAAGTCCATATTTTTAAGCGCATGTTCTGAGTCTCGCATTAAAATAGACTCTGTTATTTCAAATACAATAGCCTCGGGCGGCAGTGCTGCATTGTTTAGTGCTTGGCGAATTTCAGGGACGAGTCCGATAAATTCAAAATCCAGTGCTGAGAGGTTAATTGATAGGTATAGATCAGGACACACTTTACGCCAACGAGCTAACTGCACCAAAGCACGCTTAAATGTTTGTAGCATTATTTTAGTGATTAAGCCTATATTTTCAGCTACGTTTGCAAACTCTTGCGTACTCGCTAACTGATTATCAGGCCAGCGTAGTAACACCTCAAAACCCACTGTTTTTTGCGTAGACGCATTAATAATGGGTTGATAATAATTACAAAATTCATGTTCATGATAAGCTTTGATCAACTGTGATTCTAAATGCATCGCTCTTTCAACACGTTGATTCATTTCTTGTTTGTAAAACTTGTAACACCCTTCCAAGCCATCTTTAGCATAATAAAGCGCAACATTTGACGCTTTCAATAGTGCTTTATAATGCGCGGCATCATCAGGGAAAATAGCCACACCAATACTTAGGTGTACATTGACGCTTTGCTGATTCATAACAATGTCTTTACTCACGCAATCCATTAGTTTGGTGCATATAAGTAATACTTCTTCTATTTGCTGAATATCTTCAACTAGAATTACAAATTCATCACCGCCTAAACGCGCGACGCTATCACAAGGACGTAATGCTGTTTTCAAGCGGTTCGCCACCAGCTTTATTATCTCATCGGCGTTTTCTGTGCCAAATGAATCATTAAAATACTTAAACCGTTTTATATTAACGTGTAACAAAGCCACTTTACACTGATGGCGGCGCGCCTGATCGATGGCATGTATAGCTCTGTCGTTAAACAAGGTTCTATTTGGCAGCCCTGTAAGTGAATCGTAATTAGCCAGTATATGCAGTTCGCTCTCGGCTGACTTTTGTGCATGAATATCCGTTAAAATAATCACGTAACTACTCAGCCTTTGACTTTCATCAGCTACGGCGCTTATTTTAACCAGTACATGGCGTTGCTCTTTGTTTGCCAGAACGACAGTATCTTCACATGAAAAATGTTCGCCCACTTCAAGCTTTTGCATAATTCGTAAATAATCAAAATAGCTACTGCGGGACATTCCCAAATTAAGCGCACGGGTTGAACGAGGCTCTGCTGATAAGCCAAAAGCGCTTTGCAGCGATTTATTTGAGGCACGTATATTAAAGTTTTTATCTAAGATAAACACCCAATCTCGGGTTTGTTCAAACGCGGCGGTAAATAACCGAGCATGCTCTTCAAACACCCTTTCGCGTGTCATATTGGTATACGTACCGGCTACTTTTTGCGGCGTTTTTTTGTCCCACTCAACTACCTTGCCAAAATCTTTGTACCAACGCCAATGACCTTTGGCGTGGCGTAATCGGTAGGTACAATTAAAATACCCTTTATCTGTTGATAAAAATTCTAACCACTCCAACCTAAAAATAGCACGCTCTTGAGGGTGAATTTTTTCTAGGTAGTCATCTAAACTCACCGAGTCATCCTCGTAGCCTAATTCGTTGACTAATCTAGGCTGATAAATATTTAACTGGCTCGCCTGCCAATCCCATACCCCGGACTCACTTCCCTCTAGTGCAAGCTTTAAACGCGCCTCACTGTCTTGGCTTTCTTTGTGTGCTGCCAATAAGATACGCTGTATTTTGTTGCGCCTCATTACCCATGCAGTCACTATGGTGATCAATAAAATGGTATAAAGCGCTAAAAAGTATGGAGCACGCCATAGCGGATATCTCACTTTAATATTTAACGTGGCTGGCGCAGTATAGTCGCCGGTCAGTGGATCTTTTGCCCAGACTTTTAACTGGTAACTGCCGGGGTTTAATTTAGGAAACACCACACGATTATTTCGGGTATAACTTTTTTTACCTTTATCGAGCTGATATCCATAAATAATACGCTCTTGGAAGCTGAATGACATCGCTGAAAATGCAATCTCAAGCCCGATATCATCATGGTTTAAAGTGATATTTTTTAATGGCTGCTGTAAATTTATAGACAAGTCCCGAGACATTAAGTTGATGCGCGTGATATTGACCTGATCTAATAAACCTTGGCTATTTTTATTGTCTTTAGGATCAAAGTAGGTAAAACCCTTGAGGCTACCGAAGGCAATTCGACCATCCGCTAACTTAGCCATAGCGCCATTATTAAACTCAGCAGAGAGCACCCCATCTGATGTTGTAAATTGCTGAAAATGAATTGTTTCAGGATTTAGTCGCCATATTCCTTTATGGCTACTCATCCAAATCATTCCCTCTTCATCAAGAACCATATCGTACAACAAGGTGCCGAGTTTATTTTTATCTAAATCAATTGTGTGCACTAACTCATAGGTTGTTGCATCTATACCAATCAGCCCAAAATTAGATAACGATAGCCAAAGTATGCCTTGCCCATCTACCACGTAGGAAAGAATACTAACGGCTACATTTTCATGGTGTTTAGGCACTTTATAAATGGTGTTTAAACTTAAATCATTGGGGTTAAATTGATATAAAACGCCACCACTAAAAAATAATGGCTTCTCGGGTTGGTGCGGTAATGGGGGTAAAAAGCCATGCGCTAAAAAAGGGTCAAATTGTGCTAATTCGCCTTTTAAGTGAACTAATTGTCGGCTATCAATATTATATTTAAACATACCATGATCTGGGTGTACAAAATACAAATCCCCGTTTGGTAGCAATGTCAGGCCATGCATCCAATCATTTAAAAAAATCTGATTGGTAGGACTGTTAGTTCTTGGTTGGGTAAGTTGCTGAGTTTGCGGGTCAAAAATGAATAATCCTCGGTTTGAGTGCAACCAGAGTTTATCTTTGTAAGGCATAATTTTGAAAATAGTAAACTCTGTGGTCAGTAAATCGACTTTATAATCTTTTAAATACACCTTTGAGCGATTACTTTTTAAATCAACCGCAGTTAAACCATTGTGTGTGCCTAACCATAGCTTTTCTTGGAACTCCTTAATTGACCATACCGAATGATGTGATAAACCATCCCCAACCAGTGCATTCCCCTCTACATTATAAAACTTGTAATTGTCGCCCGATAAATAAAACGCACCATCGGTTTTAGTGGCTAGCCACATTCCGCCCGATTTATCTTTCACCATATCAATAATACTGTTATCGGCGAGGGTGTACTTACTCTGTTGGATACGTTTATTTTTAACCACTTTTTTAGTGGTTAAATTAAAACAAAGCAGGCCTTTATCTGTTGCTAAATCGAGTACTCCTTGCTGATTATCGATATCCCAAACATTCAGATCGGCCAGTAATTTTTGGCTTGTAAATGATTGTTCGCGGTTGTTAAACATTGCCTCTAAATTACTAATATCAACAGCGTATAAGCCCTTAACCGCACCTACAAGCAACTGATTGTTATTACCTAGCGCAAATGATTTCACATTATTTTGATAAATATGTACATCCGTTTCGCTCAAGTGCTCGAGTGGCCTTACCTGCTGTGTTGCGATGTTAAAAACATACGCGCCGTCTGTGCTACCGATAAAAATATAACCGTTATAATGAAACAAAGTACGCACAAACGCATTTTCAAATTGCTCAGGAAGTGTAAATAAGGAGGTAATAGAGCCGTTGTCTATATCGAGTTTTGCAAACTCTCGGCCTTGTCCAATCCATAAGGTTTTATCATCGGTGGCTAACATAGTAAAAACGGACTGCTGTAGTATTTGCTCTTCTGTGACAGGTTTTTCTATGTATTGTTGGTAGGTATCCGTTTTCGGATCGTATCTGAACAAGCCTGCTAATAAGGAGGCAATCCAGATATGCCCTTGTTGGTCTTGATATATGCGATCGATGATCGCCTCTTCTAACTCACCATTAGGGCCATTGATTGGAATAACTTGATAGCCATCGTATCGGTTAAGGCCTCCCTCAGTAGAGAGCCATAAATACCCATTGTTATCAATAAGCATGGTATTAACGTAACTTTGAGATAAGCCTTCGCTTGGGGATAATCGTTTTACTTGCGCTGTTACTTCAACGCTTATGAGCATAAACAGCACAAATATGGCTGTGATAAACCCATTAATACTCATACCCATGCTTGTCCTATTACTAATTTATGTTTTATTGATATTTCAATGCGGTAATATTTCGGTGCTTATAAGCATCAAATAGCGTTAATAATGCAGGAGTATATGTTAACACCTGGTTAAAACCAAGTGCTTGATAAAAATCAGTAAGGCGTTGATAAGCAAAGGTGTAAACAGGTTCTGTTTGCGCATTTAAAAGGGCAACTAATAACTGGGTTGCCACCCCCTTTGAACGATAAGAAGGAGCCACGAACACCGTTGATAAAAATAAAAAAGTGGGCTTATTCTGTAACCGGCAGGCGGCAATAATCGTATTATTATCGTAAGCGACCCAGACTTGATCCTGTTTGTTAGCACGGCCGCGGACGTTATGTAACGTATAAAACTTATTAACTAAGGGCGTTTTAATTGATTCTAATTGTTTAATTACAAGCATAGTAGGCAAACCCTAGCTAAGCATAATTGCCAAATACTGCTCAAATTTTTGTTTTAAAACACCTTGCTCTGCAACAGGACGACTATGCAGAGTGTCGTACACTTGCTCACGCGTTTTTTTACCGCGCTTAATTTGATAAGCCCAAAATGAGGCCTCGTAATCTAACTGAATTTGATACTTTTGCTCTCGCGGCAAGTTACACAGATTAAAACTCATATTCACTCCAATTATTAGGGGCTATAAACTTATTGTTGCCTGCATGAATACAGGTAAGGGCCGTGAGTAGCACACGGAGGCTTTTACTAGCCCACTAGGTTAAACAAGTCGCGCCGAGCGCCCCTAGCTTGAACAAATTTTCATCCGCAAAGGTCAACAGCCCCTCGCTCAATAAAACGTAGATTATACGTTTAAACTTATAAAAAACTAACTCTATAACTAATAAAAATAAGCGACTGTAAATAATTCAACGTAATCAATAATTGTTGATGGTAACTTTTGCAAGATTACTAATGCAAACTGTGCAAAAGACAGACAATTTGTTACTATGGCTGCTTATTATCTTGCCGCAATTAATTGGAAATACTGACGTGCTTAAACGCTTTAACGGATTGCTGGTATTACTGTGCTTAGTTTTTAGTAATATGTCTTTTGCGCACAGTTATAGCTACACATTTAATCGCCCGCAAAACACTCAACAAGCAAACTATACCATTGAGCTATTACAATTGGCCTATGAAGATATGGGCTTTAAACTAAATATTGTCGATTTTAATCGTCAAAATGCATTATTTGCAGCAGATAATGGCATGTTAGATGGACAGCTTGCTCGCGATATCAGTATTGAAAGTGCCTATAAAAATTTAATTCGAGTTAACTATCCACTCTTTAAATTTAACCTTGAACTTTATAAACGCTGTGAGCCCAGCTCCACTAAAACCATAGATAGCGTTGCTATTATTTCCAGTTACCCTGTGCAACAGCGATATTTAGACAGTATTGATTTTCAAGGTAAGATAATTGAAGTTAAAAATAATAATACGCAGCTTAACTTACTGATCCAGCAAAAAGTACAAGGAGCGTTACTTATTGATTTTGCGATGGCAAATAAAACCATTCCCCCCTCTTTAGGCTGCTATGAAAAACAAGTAGTTGCAACCTACCCGCTTTATCATTATTTACATAATAGTCATGCGGATATTGTTCCCCAGCTAGAAGCAACACTGGATAAGTTACACAATAACGGCACAGTTGCAAAACTCAGGTCAAAATACAACCTACATTTTTAAAAATCAAAACCTTGTTGATCTGCTTGCGGTGATGATTGTGCCACTTTATTTTTTTGCTGTAAGTAACGTTTATAGCGCTGCTGACATAAACTCAATACTTTTTTCTTTTGGGAATTCGTTAACGAATTCCAAGAAAAACGTTCATCGCGACTGCGATAGCAGCCTTTGCAATAACCGCGATTATTAACTAAGCAAATACCTTTACAAGGGCTAGGAATATCAAATATTTCAATTTGTTGCATTTTACCCTCCGGTATTAAAAGCATAGCCTGAGTATAGCGCTATTTTTGTGCAAAAAAAAAGCAGCAAATAAATTGCTGCTTTGTTGTTAGCTTAAGCTGTTAATTACTGCTCACAGCTTTGTTCATCTACTTGTGTTTTTCGATGAAATGGCTTGGCATACATAGCTAAAACCAAAGCCCTTAACTCTTCTGGCACCTTGGCCAAACGTTCTTCAAACTGTGCTGCGTCATTTTTATTGATCACCGCCTCAGTGCAGCCAGCAGCAATAAAGTTGCCTGGGTGTAAGTAAAACGAATCAATAATTTGCTTATCAATGGTTTTTGCCAGTTCATCGGCACTGTCACAACCTGACTCAATGGGCTGACCAAACGATAAATGCACATGCCCTTTGGCTGAACTAAACCCTTCAACAATGCTGGCAATATCTTCGCCTGCCGATTTAACATACTTGCCATGATGTTGTTTATGATATAGCTCTTTTGCCTTAGCTATAGCACAAGGTTCGTATTGGTAAGAGATTGCAACCGGCACCACTTTGAGCTCTTTAATGTATTCGCCAAATTCTTTCTTTTGTTTACGGCCATTAAGTTGCAACATTTTTAAAAGCGCAGGATCAGTTTGATCAACCCCATCTTTAGCGCGCCCTTCTTTTTGGGCAATCCAAATTGAGTGCCCGCTACTGAGTGAATCATAAATATAAGCCGATAACTGAGTCAGCGCTTTTAACATCTCTTTTGGGGCTTTTGCTGAGCGTTTCACAATAAAACTTTTATTTAAGCGCATAAGCTCAGTAATGTAAGGAATTTGCAGCAAGTTATCGCCAATCGCAATTCTCACTGTTTTCATTTTATGCTGGAATAAGCCCCAATTAACCAGTGCAGGGTCAAGTACAATATCTCTGTGGTTTGAAACAAAAAGATAGGCTTGATTAGGGTCTAAGTCTTCTAAGCCAGAAAAAGTGACTTTTGAGGTGGTACGTTTTATTAATTTATTTAAGTAATGTGCCACTTCATTTTGTACATCTTCAACCGTTTTAACTTTGCCCCACTTTTTGCGCAACTGATGCTTTATTATAGCGCGTGCTAAAAACCCAACTGCGGATATAAAGCGTGGCAAATTGTATTTTGCAATTACATCAATAAACGCATTATCGTTAATTAATCGCGTTAATGAGGCGGCAACTTCATCGTCATTGTAAGGTCTTATATCTGCGTACTTATCTTCTAATTCAATCATTTACTGCATCTACAAAGTTAAAAACGGCGCGTTAAAACGCCCCGCTGTGTCTGATTTTGATTATAACTCAATCAAAAATACGAAACTAGCAATACTAAAGTTCGATTTACTGAGTTTTCATAGCGTTATAGTTTAACGCCGAGCCAAGCTGTCTTGCTAACAACGCATACGTATAAACTATGGCTATTAATTATTAATTTAAATGGGTAGACCTTACTAACAGCACTTTGTTCAAGTTAACTTAGCAAGGCAGTTGATCATAATAACATGCAAGTTAACCGTCAGTGGGCAGACCACATTTAAATATGGCTCTACAACTGCTAATGTAAACGCAATATGATAAACCCAATAACATTCAAATAGATGATACTCTTTTTATCACAAGCACTTCGCGTACAGGGGTTATTATTCCCTTAACACATACACTATTAGGACACACCGTGAACATAACAATTCTTGATAACGCTACACTGGCAAACACCTCACTTGATTGTATCTCAGCACTGGGAAAGCTTACCGTGCATCAGCTAACTAGCCCAGAGCAAGTGCTAGCACATAGCCAAAATGCAGAGGTGTTAATCACCAATAAAGTAGTGATTAATCGTGACACCATGGCACAATTAACATCACTCAAACTTATTTGTGTTAGTGCCACCGGCACCAATAATGTTGATTTAAATGCCGCGAAAGATTTAGGCATTGCGGTAACCAATGTTGCTGGTTATTCAACCCCCTCGGTTGTGCAGCATACCTTTTCGTTAATTACTAACTTATTAGGCAATACTCATCGCTACCAAGCGGACTGCCAACAAGGCGCATGGCAAAAAAGTGAAATGTTTTGTCGCCTTGATTACAGCTTTAATGACATTCAGGGTAAAACATTAGCCATTATTGGTGGGGGAACTCTGGGCAATGCTGTATCTAAAGTGGCTGAAGCCTTTGGTGCTCATGTCATTGTTGCAGAGCGCAAAGGTGCTGAGTGTCGCCAAGGACGCACGCCTTTTGAAACCGCAATAAAAACAGCGGATATTATCAGCGTACATTGCCCACTTAATGATGAAACGCGTGACTTAATTACGCTTAATGAATTAAAAATGATGAAACCAACTGCGCTTATTATTAACACCGCGCGCGGGGGGATCATTAACGAAGCCGACTTAGCACAAGCCTTAAAAACCAATGTGATTGCTGGTGCAGGTGTTGACGTACTAACTAAAGAGCCTGCTGAGCACAACAATCCACTGGCCAATTACACGGGAGATAACTTACTACTAACCCCACATATAGCGTGGGCCAGTACCGAATCTATTGTGCGCTTGGTTAAAGAAGTGAGTTTAAATATCGCTGCATTTAGTCAACAAGAGTCGCGTAATCGCTTGGTTTAATGCCGTTAAATTAAGTTAGTCAAAATAACTAAAAAGTGGCTTTTTAATTTTATTTCTTAAAAAAGCCACTAACTCAAAAATCACTTTAAAAATAAGCAATTGATTTTTAAAGATTAAAAAACTGGCCTAGTCTTTGCTCTAAAGTCTGTAATTAATCATCTAGGATAATAAAAAATGAAAAAAACACTTTTAATCGCCGCCCTCACCGCTCCTTTTTTAACTGGCTGTGTTATTGCTGTATCCGATGGCGAAGCGGAAGGTCATTGGGCTGGTAATAGTTCTTCTAGCTGGCAAGCAACACATAAGAATAATCGTGAAATTATTTCAGGCTTGGCAATGGATAGCTCTTATCAGTCGGTATTAAAAACCCTAAAAACACCTGACTTCACCGAATTACTCAAAAAAGAAGAGGATGTTTACCAAGTCTTATTTTATGCAACGCACAGCATCCATTCAGATGGTAAAATGACTAAAGATGAATGCACACCGTTGGTATTTAAAAATGATAAATTAGTTGGTATTGGTGCCTCAGCACTGCAAATGCTGACAAACTAAGTAACTACAGCATTTATTGGGCGCTAATTTGATTGCGCCCTAACTTTTTCGCATTATACAAACCGGAATCAGCTTCTTCTAACAATGCTTTTTCAGTGTAAGCTTGGCTACTCTCACTAGAAGCAATACCGATGCTAATGGTGACGTGTGTAGCGTTTAAAGACGCATTATGTTCAATATTCAAATCATTAACGGCGTTACGTAACTTGTTGGCAAAAGCGATTGCACCTTGCTGATTGGTTTCTGGTAATACGGCCACAAATTCTTCACCGCCGTAACGCGCAACAAAATCACTGCCACGCTCACATTGCGCGGCTAACGTTTTTGCCACTGTTTTTAAACATTCGTCTCCAGCTCGGTGGCCATAGTAGTCGTTATAACGTTTAAAATGATCAATATCTATGAGTAAAACGCACAAAGGAGAATAGTTACGCTTACTTCTACGCCACTCTCTTTCTAAGTTCTCATCTAAATAACGTCTATTGGGTATTTCTGTTAAGCCATCAATAGAGGCAAGCATTTCTAGCAAATCATTTTTTTGCTTAATTAATAACTGGTTCCGCACTCTAACTTTCACAATAGCGGCACTAAATGGCTTACCAATATAATCCATTGCGCCGAGCTCTAGCCCCTTTGCCTCATCTTCATGACGGTTGTTTGCAGAGATAAAAATAATAGGAATAGCCTGGCTTATACTGTTCTCTTTTAGCTGTACGAGTACTTCATAACCATTCATACCAGGCATCATGATATCTAAAATGATTAAGTCTACTTGCGTGTGTTTAACAAACGCCAGCGCGTCTTCGCCGCTTGTCACTAAGTAAACATCATGCTCATCGCTTAAGGTTTTTTCTAAAATGATTCGGTTAAGCGCATCGTCATCTACAATTAATATTTTTGCTTTATTTATCATTGCTTACATCTAAAATTTTTATAAAAATATGAACTTGTTTTAACTGTATTATCAGCTCTTTAATTGCAGCATTGGCGTTCTTGTCGCCCACTTTTAATAATTGCTCAGTATGTTGAGCACATAATAATAATCGGTTAAACCCTAAGTTTCCTGCTATCCCTTTTAGACTATGCACTAAGCGTACCATTTCAATAGTAGGTATGTCTTTTTGAAGCTCAGCTGAATATGACTCACTTAACACCGCTAACTTAGTAAGCATGCTTTGCAATAGCTTCTCATCATCATTGAACTGTGTCAAAGCGAAGGTTTTATCAAAAAAGCAAGGCTTAGATATGCCTAAATCAGCTATCGATGCAAATAAAATAGGCGCAACCACGGGCTTAGTTAAATGTTTATTCATACCACTATTCAATGAACGTGCAATATCGGCAGGCTCACAATGTGCAGTTAATGCAAAAATAGGCAATTGCTGGGCGTCAAACTGTTGGCGTATTATTTGGGTTGCTTGATAGCCATCAATACCCGGCATTTGAATATCCATTAAAACTAAATCGGGGCGCAATATATTCACCCATTCAACCCCCTGTTTAGCATCACTAGCAGTCACAACATTCACTTCGGCTTTACACAATATACTGCTAATAATGTCGAGATTGAGCGGGTTATCATCTATGGCTAATACTAAGGTTCCCGCTATTTTCTCTCGTGGTTTATCCGCTTTATATTGAATTACTTTATTTAACTTTTCTGGGGTTAAACTAAGTAACCGCTGCGCCAGTGCACTGCGCGGTAAATACTGGCTAATAAAAGAGTCATTTATTGAAAGCTGATTCGGTTGCGAGTGCTCTATAACGATGAGTGAAGTAGTACGAGTGTGTAATACTGCTTTTATTGCTGACGTGAGAAAGGCAGGTACGTCATCAGCATCGATTACAATGCTATGCGCTTGTTGCAAACAATCTGGATCAGTTACGACTATTTCAAGAGCTTGATTATTGAAAAAAGGATGCGCGGTAATAACCTGATTAAGCAACTGACTCTTCGCGCTGGTGATCAGTAATAGTCTATCTGTAAAGCTTGCTGATTTCTCGGTATCTGTCGCTAAATCAAGCGTGAAGTAAAAATGACAGCCATGGCCTTTATCACTACTGAGTGCAATTTCACCTCCCATTAATGCCACACTATGCTTTACAATTGCCAGCCCTAAGCCAACCCCTTGATGCAAGCGAGTAGATGATTCATCACCTTGCGTGAAGGCATCAAATAAACGGCGTTGATCCGCTTGAGCAATCCCCACTCCCGTATCAATAACCTGAAAACAAATACGCTGCTCTATATGGCTCTGGCTCGGCTGTAATGTCATTTTTAATGTCACACTGCCTTTATTGGTAAACTTAACGGCATTGGTAAGTAAGTTACCTAATACTTGTTGCAAACGAATTGTATCACCGACTAAAAATGGAGAAATTTGCGAGTCTATGTCGATTTTTAGCTGTATCTGTTTTGCTTGGCATAAAGGTAAAATTAAACTTTCGCAGGTATCAATCAAATCAACTAAGCACAATGGCGCTAATTGCAGCGTTGCTTCTTTACTTTCAACGCGGGCAAAATCAAGCATATAAAATCACCCCCGAACTGATACCATACTATCATACCTAAAAGAACCTTGAATAAAAAAGTTTTTACAAATAAGATTTACCCAGAGGTGAATAAGCATGATTGCATCAACTACAACAAAATCTAAAATTATTAATAAACCTGTCAATTTTGGAAAAGGAATGTATTTTCATCTGGATAAAGCAGGAGAACCTATTCAGATTGTAGATGGCATCAGAGCTCATTCATATCGCCATAACAAAAAAGAACTAAGCTTCCCTCTGCTATATCATCCTGATCGTATTACCGAATGCCAAGAAATGAACTTGTTCTTGAGCCACCGTTTTGAAGGCCACTTCAGTCTTAAGAAAAATCAAAGGGGAAGTGAAGCTTTTAGCGACGCTTATTACGCTAGTCAACCAGGTAAGCGGTTAGACGTAAAAACTGTTCGTGGTATAGCTAAGCATTTAAAAGCGTTTCTGGACTGGCTCATTAAAGATGGTGCATCTTATTTTGAGGTTATTGCCGCACCACTTTCTAGGCAGTCAGTAGACGATGATATTTCACGGTTACCTGTTTGGCGCTATCACAAACATTTGTGCGATAGAGTAACAACTAAGGACAAAGCTAAACGCCTAAGTTTCAATACTGCACAAGAGAGAATAAGGGCTGTTAAAACATTTTACATTTGGAGTCATAAGCGCGGTTCTATAGACAGCCTTCCCTTCTCCTTGGAATACAAGCAAGTCCGCATAACGTCTAAAGCCAAAAATGGCCAGAGCGCGCTGTTTCAATTACCTACCAGCTCAACACGTTCTGGAGGGTTATGGAAATGGGTCAGTAACTTAAGTATACCTAACACAATAAAACAAAAAGAAGACTCACCTGACAAAGTACTGCAACCATATTCTTCAAAAGAACTCACACAACTATTACAGACTACTACTGCTCAAAAGCGTTCTTACAAGATATATTTACAGTGTGCACTACTGGGTGGACTTCGTTCTTTCGAAATTTCTGCAATTGATCAGAAGGATATTTTTGATCCAGACAAAGAAGAACACAAAAATCACATTCCTAAACTAACCATAGTTCGCAAAGGCCATAAGCCAGTAAGACTTACTATTGCACGATCCTTAATGAAACTTTTATACCTTCACACTTTATCATCTGAAAATATGAGGCAGCGTACTAAACATGAAACGAGTTATCGTATGAACAATGATGAACAACCACTTCCTTTGTTTATGAATAGCTCAGGAGAACGAATTAGTGAAGAAACTCCCGGAAATACCATTTCTATTATTAGAAAAGAACAAAAGAAGCGTGGATTAGAAGTACTAACGCGTACATTTCATGATTTACGTGCTACTTTCGCAACTTACATTGCAAAATATTTAATTGAAAAAAATGAGTCAGAAAGTTCAATTCGGCAAATACTAATGACCTTAATGAGTCATGAGAGTTTCAAAACTACAAAAAGATACATCGATTTTGCCAAAAGTGTCGGTGTAGATGCATATGGTGCAATGTCAGAGTGGGTACAAGATATATATGGGGATGTTGATAAATTATTAATGAGTGAGAGTACAAATGCCAGAGCTTAAATTAGACAAAAAGCGTAGGTCAAACCGTATTCCCGCTCGTTTTGTACCTTACTCTTCAACTATAGCCAAACAGTTAGACGTTTTATTTAATAGAGCATACGACAAGGAAAATAATATTAGTAAAGGTGATCATGCTGCTATTTCAATGAGTCGTTTGCGCAACTCTTGTATAACTTTGCTACACTTATTACCTTTAGCACTAGAGAGAGTAAATACGAATACAGCCTCTGCAATTACATCTGAAGGTTTCGACGCTTTATTAGATTTTGAGATTTGGCAAGAAATAGAATACTTTTGTGTCAACGAGCTTATTAATGTAAAACTGCCAGCTTATGCTACGAGGGTCGAAGAAGCCTTAGAGAACATCGTTAAGTTTCATCTTAACAATAACAAAATTAGCGCACCTTTTAGATTGACTAATGAATCAATTTCAATTGATTTAGTAAAGTTACACAAGCTTGGGTTTCATCAACTAAAAGAGATTCGAGAGTTACTTCAAAGATATTTAGACCACCTTTCATTACTGGAAGCGGGTATTAAAAACTCGTCTATTCGAGACAACATCCTTAGAACATCCTCTGCTATTATAGGTCTTTGCCAACACGATAGTCTTATTAAGACCAAACAAGCCAAACAGCCATTAGTAACAACGTTACGAGATAAGGCATTTATTTCACCACTTATAAGCAATAGCCACCTTGGCCCTTTTCTAAAATACTTACATCCAGATGTATGGGGTGCTGCAAAAATCAATTATCTTAAAACTGAAGCAGAAATTTCTAGCTACGCTCGAAGTATATCGCCAATATTTGGCGAGGAAATAGATGCTTTTTTAAAAAATCAGTTGGCAAACGCCCCTGCCCCTAAGAAGGCTAAAGTTAAAAGTGCGTCTTTATCATTTCTGAAGTGGCTACATAACGGTGGTGATATTACTCGCCCAACAGTTGTTTTACTCAGCAAATACGGTATATCTGGTCTTGC
Organism: Pseudoalteromonas sp. ND6B; assembly: GCF_000764215.1. Taxonomy (NCBI): domain Bacteria; kingdom Pseudomonadati; phylum Pseudomonadota; class Gammaproteobacteria; order Alteromonadales; family Pseudoalteromonadaceae; genus Pseudoalteromonas; species Pseudoalteromonas sp. ND6B. The sequence continues at coordinate 2,623 of NZ_JQFL01000002.1, read as the reverse complement.
TGCCAATGACAAAAAAATATTTAAATTTCTTTATAAACTTTATCAAGACGCAAGTATTAAACGTAAGAACCAATATTTATTGATACTAAACGCCGCGTTAAGTCTTTACCATTTCATTACTGGCAAGAAAATCATCTTGTATAGTTTACTACCTTACTCATTAGTCTACTACCTAAAGGAAAGTGATACTACACAGTACCAAAGGTTAGAATGGGTCTACAATAATACCAATAAGTATTATCAAAACTTAGCCGAGTATCATGACGTCTTTACGAAGCGAATTGATGGTGAGAGCATAGGTATTATTACGCTTAAAGGCTATATTTTTGATATGGCTAGTGCTTTAAAAAATAATGTATCATCACTAACAGACAAACAAATGGAACTCATTGCACAGAATGGAGTTCACGCATTTGTAGAAAATAACTTTGAAATTTTAAAAGCTATAAGAGAAGCCATTCAATTAAAGTCAAAGCGAAATGATTTATCGATAGCTACAGCAAAGCAATACCAGAGTGCAATTGATAAATTACTAACTTTCTATGGTTTAGATACAATAATTAGCTTTCCCGTTAGCACTGAGTTAAGAGAGCAACACCAAGCTCAGCTTTCTCAAAATCAAAATAGGCTATACTCGTATCAGGATGTAGTTAAATTAGCGTACTTTATTGAAATAGGACTTTCTTCTGAAAAATTTCTTACAGTTAAAGAAAAAATTGCTCTTTATGCTGCAAAAGTCATGTTAAAGACTGGTTGGAATCTCACTCCTACGTTAGAGCTAAATACCACTGACCTACTTTTCTTAAATACCCCATTACATTCAAATAAAACACCTGCTATTCGCCTATTTAAACGCAGAGCTGATTATCAAACGCAATGGCATAAATTTGAGGTAAACGCTGAGAATATTGAAAAAGAAGGTATCTTAGCCGATGAAATCGTTGCATCAGTTTTTTTTGATATAAAGTCAGCTATTGAACTAACAGCTTCTTATCAACCTTCTGCCAGCAATTTATCAAAAAGAATTTTTGTTTACCCACAAACAAACAATCTAGGCAACAAAGAGGTCCTAGTATTATCAGCAGGTCGTTTTAAGCTAACTATAAATAAAATTTTAGCTGAGCTTGGTTGTGAAGTTATATTTAGTGTAAACAAGATTAGAAAAACAGGCCTTAACTACATTTATAGAAAAGTAGCCAAAGAATTCAAGTGGTATCAAAAAGCTAGCCAACACTCATATGCAACTTTCTTACGTCATTATCTGATGCAAGATGACAAAGATGTTGCAAACACAATAAACAGAGCAACAAAAACTGAATCGCCCCGTGTTTGCCAGAGACTCAATAACTTGAGAAACTGGAACTATGAAAAAATCAAATCGCTATACATCAGAATTTCGTGAACGTGCAATTAGGCTTGTTACCACACAACAGCATGAATACCCTTCTCTTTGGGCTGCGCTAGTATCGATTTCAGATAAACTGGGATGTACCCCAGAAACACTTAGAGCATGGGTCAAGAAATCTCAAGCTCAACCGTCTAAACCCTCTTCTAATACGCAATCAACTGAAGAACGCCTTGCCGTCTTAGAGCGCGAGAATAAAGAGCTCAAGCGAACGAATGATATCCTGAGGCAAGCTGCCGCTTTTTTCGCCCAAGCGGAGCTCGACCGCAAACAGAAGTAATAGTGGATTTTATTGATGCTTGCAGAGAGCATTACGGTGTCGAGTCAATTTGCAAGGAATTGCCGATTGCACCATCAACGTATTATTCTCATAAACAGATACAAAGAGAGCCTGAGCGACTGTCTAACCGCAAAAAGCGTGATGCTGAGCTGATAATACTCATTCGCGAAGTGTGGGAGGATAATATGTCAGTTTATGGTGCAAGAAAAATATGGAAGCAGCTACAGCTTGACGACCATCAAGTCGCCCGCTGTACAGTCGAACGATTGATGCGAGTTATGGGAATTCAAGGTGTTCGTCGGGGTAAAGCACATAAGACAACGATACCTGACGAGCAACAAGATAAGCCACTTGATTTAGTTAATCGTCAATTTACTGCTGAGCAGCCAAATCAACTTTGGGTAGCTGACATCACCTATGTTGCCACATGGAGTGGGTTTGTTTATGTCGCTTTCGTGATAGATGTTTTTTCACGATACATTGTAGGTTGGCGTGTATCAACGACAATGCACACAGAGCTTATTCTTGATGCGTTAGAGCAAGCTATTTGGCATCGTGGCAACCCCGAAGGGTTAATTCACCACAGCGACAGAGGCAGCCAATATTTGTCTATACGATACACTGAGCGACTTGCTGAAGCTGGAATTCAAGCGTCTGTAGGCAGTGTGGGTGACTCTTATGACAATGCATTGGCTGAAACAATAAATGGATTATTTAAAACAGAGATTATTCGCAGAAATGGCCCGTGGAAGAATGTTGATGCTGTTGAATACGCAACGTTAGAGTGGGTCAATTGGTTTAATAATCAACGCTTATTATCTTCAATTGGGTATATTTCACCAGCTCAATATGAAACAGACTACTATGATAATTTAAACGAGTCAGGTAAAGTGGCCTGACTTAAACAAACTGGTCTCCGATGAACTCGGGGCGATTCA
>NZ_JQFL01000001.1:0-165283 GCF_000764215.1 Pseudoalteromonas sp. ND6B | reverse complement strand
CTTTATTTCTTGCTTAAGCTGTTTACTGTCTGACTTTACTGTTTTATTTGAAGGTGGTGTTACTAAGTCTTTCTTCCATTGCTGAATATGATGCGGATAAAGCCCTATATTACGGCAGTATTCATTTATGGCGGCTTCATCTAAACTTCCACACTCAATTACTGCGTTGAGTCTTTCTTCTAAACTCCAGTCTTGTGGTCGTTTTTCTGCTGTCATTTGGCTACCCGTCTGGTGTATTTCAAGTTGATGCTTTTTTGCCAGTGCTATCCAACGTTGTAACGTTGAATAACCGACACCTAAGTCATCTGCAATATCTTCTAAGCGAACATCATCACATTGAGATAATGCTTTTTCAACAGCTTGAACTTTAAATTCTTGTGTAAATTGACGTCTCATTTTATTTGCCTCTGCTAAATGTTAGAGGCGACAACTATCCTGACACAGGGGGTTATTTTGTCACTACCTCTAAAAGCGCAGCGTCTCTTAGCCCTCTTTGTGCATAATTTTCTTAAAGATCTTATTGCACTGAGAGAAGGGAATGAGTAGTAAATGAGAAATCAAAGCGACTAACCTAAGTACTAATTATTTTGTCACTACCTCTAAAAGCGCAGCGTCTCTTAGCCCTCTTTGTGCATAATTTTCTTAAAGATCTTATTGCACTGAGAGAAGCGAATGAGAAGTAAATGAGAAACCAAAGCCACTAACCTAAGTACTAATTATTTTGTCATTACCTCTAAAAGCGCAGCGTCTCTTAGCCCTCTTTGTGCATAATTTTCTTAAAGATCTTATTGCACTGAGAGAAGCGAATGAGAAGTAAATGAGAAACCAAAGCCATTAACCTAAGTGACTAATTATTTTGTTACTACCTCTAAAAGCGCAGCGTCTCTTAGCCCTCTTTGTGCATAATTTCTCTTAAAGATCTAATTGTAATGCTAGGGCAAGTTTCGGGATTAAGCTCGTAACCCGATCCCCGAAGCCCGTTAACTTTCCCCTAGACAAAAAAAGACCCAGAGCTATAAGAACTCTGGGTTATAGAGGGGCTCGTATTTGAGCCCTGCGCTAACTAAAGACACTTTCAGATTCTTAGGGAGAAGAAGAAAGTTATTTAAGTATAGTCAAAAACGCTAAAAATACACATTTTTGTTCGTTTTTTATACTGTCGTAATTACAGTAAGTTACATTTGTTATGCACATCTTTATTAGAGTTTACGCCCAGTTTATTAACTGCGTATTTTGTACTAAATCTCGTGGTAAAGAATTTTTAACTTTATTTTTTTGCCATTTTCCTAAGCCAATAGGGCAGCCACATAAAGTTAGGATCACTTCGCCGCTGGCTTTGGTTACCTCTATTAGGCGTATATCTTTCCCATTAAAGTAATCGTTAGCCTGTTCATTGGTTAATGCCAGTACATTACTTTTACACTGCTTTCCAAATACGGTGGCAAATTCGTGCGTTAGGCGTACGCCATTTTTATGAATAACGCCTACCTGAATACCTAATCGCGCATATTTAATTTTGTTTTGAATCACTTCAAATTCATCAGGAAACAGCCAAAGCTCTTTGTCGCGTTGTTTTAACGTACCTGGCAGACTCGTTAAACTAAATTGCTTTTTGAGAGAGCTCATAAACTCATCTTGCTGTTTACTGTCAAATTGGTTAAACGGGAACGCGCCTTTTTTAACTTTTAATGTTTGGTTTTCGCAACTACTGTGCTTTTTAAATTTGGCAATAAAAAAACCTTCGCTGTCGAACGTTTGCGGCCAAACATGTAAGTAGCCCTCTGCGGTAGTGGCTTTATCAGCCCCTGGGAATAAGTCGCTTAATGACTCAGGGCTTATATATTCGCCAAACTCATCTAATAACGCACTACATACTTGCTGGTTTTCGAGTGGAGTTAACGTACAGGTTGAATACACTAATGTGCCACCGGGTTTAAGTGCATAAAACGCACTTTTAATCAGATCTTTTTGTACTTGGGCAATGGTAATATTTGACTCGATAGACCAATTTTTTAGCGCGTCGCTATCTTTACGAACCGTGCCTTCGCCTGAACAAGGAGCATCAAGTAAAATGCTGTCGAAGCACTCAAACATGTAATTGCCAAATACCACACCATCAAAATGCGATAGTGCACAGTTACCTACACCCATACGCTTCAATGTCGCACTGAGCACTTTTAAACGTGACGACGACAGCTCATTGGCCACTAGCACGCCTTGATTGTTCATTAACGCGGCAAGTTGTGAGGTTTTTGAACCCGGTGCCGAGGCCATATCAAGAACCGTTTGGCTGGTTTGTAAGCTTTGTTTTAGTGCCATTGGCGGCAACATTGAGCTTGCCTCTTGTACGTACATAGCCCCGCTTAAGTGTAAATCGGTATTGCCCAGCGCTAGGTTTTGCTCTTCATCGTTTGGGCGCTCTAACCAAAAACCTTCGTCGCACCAAGGAATAGCGGTAAGTTGCCAGTTTTTTTGAGCCGCTTGTTGCTTAAACTCTTCAACACTCATTTTTAATGTATTAACGCGAACAGATTTACGCAGTGGACGACGACATGCACTTAAAAAGTCATCTAAGTTTAGGTGCTCGGGTAAATAGGTTTTTACGTCGTTAATAAATGGCTCAGGGATATAAGTGTTTGCGTCCACGTTTTGGCTCATACAGTCAAAATAAAGCAGGATAATAGCATTTTTAACGATTTTTTTCAGTGTTAAAAACGAAATAGTAACCCTTTAAAGGTGTCGACACCTTGTTGAGTAAAATAGCTTAAATACAATCTTTCATTATACTTTTGGCTAATAATGTCGACAATGTGGTGGTTTTTCACTCGATTTAAGTGGTTCTAGGGTTGACAGGTATAAATAATAAGCACATAGTTAACCCATAAATTGTCGACAATATAAAAAACTTTATGACACAGCACTTTTTGAACGACACCGCAGTTACAACCGCTTCCGATAAAGTGTTTGTAGATATGCGCCGCGAGATAGTAGAAGGCAGTATTGCACAAGGCAGTAAAATATCAGAGCCGGAACTTGCAAAGCGTTATGGTGTAAGCCGTGCAACGCTTAGAGAGGCATTAAATCGTTTAGAAAGTTGTTATTTAGTTGAGCGCAAAGCCAATATAGGTTGTCGCGTTGTGGCATTAACCGCAGAGCGTTTAATTGAGGTGTATCAAGTGCGCAGTGCCCTTGAAGGACTTGCATGTAGGTTAGCTGCCGACAATATGGCAGCCGATGAAGTACAAAGCTTGAAACAATTACTTAATCAGCATTTGCAAACTCAGCGTGTTAAAGAAGGTGAGTCGTACTATCAAGAAGCCGGCGACTTAGATTTTCATTACAGAATAATCAAAGGCAGTAAAAACGCTCACTTAATACATTTGTTATGCCACGACCTGTACCAATTAATAAGAATGTACCGTGTGCAAATGGGCATGGTTGGGCCACGCGTATCGAAAGCGTTTGACGAACATTTAGCCATTATTAACGCCATAGAAAACCATGATGGTGAGCTCGCTGAAATGCTAATGAAGCGCCATATAAGCGCTTCTCAAGCAAATATACAAGCAAAATTTGATAGATATCAATCAGTACAAGCCACTCAAAATGAAGTGGTTAACTAGGGTCTGTTGACCTTTGCGGATTAAATTTTGAAAGGTCAATAGACCCTAATACATATGTCACATTATTAAAAAATACTAAGTTGCCAAAGAGCAGCCCCGTTCAAAGTTAGGAGAAGGTAATGTCAGCAGGATTAAAATTTAAACAGGCAATTGCAAATAACCACCCGTTACAAGTGGTAGGTACTATTAACGCGTACACCGCGATGATGGCTGAAAAAATGGGCCATCAGGCTATTTACTTATCGGGTGCAGGTGTGGCTAATGCCTCATTTGGTATGCCAGATTTAGGGATGACCAGCCTTGATAACGTGCTTGAAGATATTCGCCGTATTACCGGTGCTAGCGATTTACCTTTGTTAGTTGATGCCGACACAGGTTGGGGTGGGGCGTTTAATATTGCCCGTACCGTTAAAGAAATGACTAAAGCGGGGGCAGCAGGCTTTCATATTGAAGACCAAGTGGCCCAAAAGCGTTGTGGCCATCGCCCTAATAAAGAAATAGTTACCCAAGCTGAAATGGTAGACCGAATTAAAGCGGCGGTTGATGCTAAAACCGATAGCGATTTTTACATTATGGCGCGTACCGATGCGTTTCAAAAAGAAGGCTTAAATGCGGCGATAGACCGTGCAGCAGCTTGTGTTGAAGCCGGTGCCGATGCGATTTTTGCAGAAGCGGTTCATGATCTTGCTGATTACCAAGCATTTACTAAGGCGATTAATGTGCCTATTTTGGCCAATATTACTGAGTTTGGCCAAACCCCAATTTACACCAAAGAGCAACTAAGCGATGTGGGCGTAGAAATGGTGCTTTACCCATTAAGTGCATTTAGAGCAATGAATAAAGCCGCACTTAACGTGTATTCAGCAATTTTGAATGAAGGTTCTCAACAAAGCCAAATTGAAAACATGCAAACGCGTGCAGAGCTTTACGACTTTTTAGATTATCACTCGTACGAAAACACGCTAGATAACCTTTTTTCAGCAAAATCTGACAAATAATAAAAAATTCAACAGGAGACAAATCATGGTAGATAAAGCATTAGGTGGCGCAGGCTTACGTGGCCAAGTAGCAGGACAAACAGCATTATGTACAGTAGGGCAAACAGGCTCAGGTTTAACTTACTGTGGTTACGACATTAGCGAACTGGCTGAAAAAGCGCAGTTTGAAGAAGTGTCGTTTTTACTTTCTCGCGGGGAGCTACCAACATCAAGCGAACTGGCAGAGTACAAAGCAAAACTTAAAAGCTTGCGCGGTTTACCAGAGGCACTAAAAACAGTGCTTGAGAACATTCCAAAAGAGGCACATCCAATGGATGTAATGCGCACAGGGTGTTCTATGCTAGGTAACCTTGAAATGGAAAATGACTTTAGCGAAGCAAACGATGCGATTGACCGTATGGTGGCAATTTTCCCAAGCATTATTTGTTACTGGTATCGTTTTACTCATGACGGTGTTCGCATCGAAACACAAACTGATGATGATTCAGTAGGTGCACACTTTTTAACGCTATTACACGATAAAGCGCCAAGTGAATTATTTGCACAAGTAATGAATGTATCGCTAATTTTGTACGCAGAGCATGAATTTAATGCCTCTACCTTTACCGGTCGCGTGTGTGCATCAACGCTTTCTGATATTCACTCATGTGTAACTGGCGCAATTGGTACCTTACGTGGTCCACTGCATGGTGGTGCCAACGAAGCCGCAATGGATATGATTGAAAGCTTTAGCAGCGCCGATCAAGCTGAAGACGCGCTAATGGGGATGCTTGAGCGTAAAGATAAAATTATGGGCTTTGGCCACGCAATTTACCGCGAGTCAGATCCACGTAACGTTATTATTAAAAAGTGGTCTGAAAAATTAGCCGCAGAAGTGGGTGATGAGGTGCTTTACCCGGTATCTGTTCGTTGTGAAGAAGTCATGTGGCGTGAGAAGAAGTTATTCTGTAATGCTGATTTTTTCCATGCATCGGCGTACCACTTTATGGGTATTCCTACTAAGTTATTTACGCCTATCTTTGTAATGAGCCGTGTAACCGGTTGGACAGCACATGTAAAAGAGCAACGTGCAAATAACCGTATTATTCGCCCAAGTGCTGATTACACCGGGCCAGATGCGCGTAGCTACACGCCAATCGAATCAAGAGGCTAATTAGTTAGCGTTTAAGGTGAGCCTAGCTCACCTTTTATTGTTTATAGCGCTGATGATTACTCATTATAGCGCTGATGATTACTCATTATAGCGCTTTAGCGTACTCTCCTCCGTCACCAAATTAGCGAATTTATTATGACCATTATTAATAACACCCAATACCGTAAGCCTTTACCAGGCTCAAATGTTGATTACTACGATACCCAAGCCGCCGTCGATGCCATTAAGCCAGGCGCATACGCTACACTACCTTACAGTTCGCGTGTATTTGCCGAAAACTTAGTGCGTCGCTGTGAGCCCGAAATGCTAACCGATGCGCTTAACCAAATAATTGAGCGTAAACAAGACTTAGATTTTCCGTGGTATCCGGCACGCGTTGTATGTCATGACATTTTAGGCCAAACCGCACTGGTTGATTTAGCGGGCCTGCGCGATGCTATCGCTGCAAAAGGCGGCGATCCTGCAAAAGTAAATCCGGTTGTACCTACTCAACTGATTGTGGATCATTCATTAGCTGTTGAGCACGCAGGTTTTGATCCCGATGCATTTGAAAAAAACCGCGCCATTGAAGATAGACGCAACGATGACCGTTTTCATTTTATAAACTGGACCAAAACAGCGTTTAAAAATATTGATGTGATCCCACCGGGTAATGGCATCATGCATCAAATTAACCTTGAAAAAATGTCGCCGGTGATTCAAAACCGCGATGGCATTGCCTTCCCAGATACCTTAGTAGGTACCGACAGCCATACCCCGCATGTTGATGCATTAGGTGTTATTGCTGTCGGCGTAGGTGGCCTTGAAGCCGAAAGCGTAATGCTTGGGCGCGCATCATATATTCGTTTACCAGATATAGTGGGCGTAGAGCTTACCGGTAAACGCCAGCCTGGCATAACTGCAACCGATATTGTACTGGCGATTACCGAATTTTTACGTGAGCAACGTGTGGTATCGACTTACCTTGAGTTTTACGGTGAAGGGGCTGATGCACTAACCCTTGGCGATAGAGCCACCATTTCGAACATGACCCCAGAATTTGGCGCCACCGCTGCTATGTTCTACATCGACGATAAAACTATTGATTACTTGCGTTTAACAGGCCGTGATGAAGATCAAATTGCCCTGGTAGAAAACTACGCTAAAACAGCAGGTTTATGGAGTGATAGCTTAAAAACTGCTCAATACGATCGCGTACTCAAGTTTGATTTATCAAGCGTAGGGCGCAACATTGCAGGGCCTTCAAATCCGCATCGTCGTGTATCTACCAGCGATTTAGCAGCGCAAGGTATTTCGGGTGTTGTTGAGAACGAAGAAGGCTTAATGCCAGATGGCGCCTGTATTATCGCCGCTATTACCAGCTGTACTAATACCAGTAACCCGCGCAATGTAATTGCTGCAGGTTTATTGGCGCGAAATGCAAACGCTAAAGGCTTAATGCGTAAACCGTGGGTTAAAACCTCATTGGCGCCGGGTTCAAAAGCGGTGCAGTCGTACCTTGAAGATGCAAACTTACTCACTGAACTAGAGCAACTCGGTTTTGGTATTGTGGGTTTTGCCTGTACTACCTGTAACGGCATGAGTGGTGCGTTGGACCCTAAAATTCAACAAGAAGTGATTGACCGCGATTTATACGCAACGGCTGTGCTTTCGGGCAACCGTAACTTTGATGGCCGAATTCATCCGTATGCTAAGCAAGCGTTTTTAGCGTCACCACCTTTAGTAGTTGCTTATGCAATTGCGGGTACCATTCGCTTTGATATAGAAAAAGATATACTCGGTAAAGATCAGCAAGGTAACGATGTAACCTTAAAAGATTTATGGCCATCTGATGAAGAGATAGATGCGGTTATCAAACAAAGCGTAAAACCAGAGCAGTTTAGAAAAGTATACGAGCCAATGTTTAACTTAACTGTTGATTACGGCGAAGATAACGACCCACTTTACGATTGGCGCCCAGAAAGTACGTATATTCGCCGCCCACCTTATTGGGAAGGAGCTTTGGCAGGTGAGCGCAGTATGACAGGTATGCGCGCGTTAGCAGTACTTGGCGATAACATTACAACCGATCATTTATCACCCTCTAATGCGATTATGGCAAGCAGCGCGGCAGGTGAATACTTAACTAAAATGAACGTACCAGAAGAAGACTTTAACTCATACGCCACTCACCGAGGCGATCACTTAACCGCTCAACGAGCTACATTTGCAAACCCTAAACTATTGAACGAAATGGTATTAGATGAAAACGGAGAAGTGAAGCAAGGCTCGTACGCACGAATAGAGCCAGAAGGTGAAAACACACGCATGTGGGAAGCAATCGAAACCTACATGCAGCGTAAACAGCCACTCATTATTGTGGCAGGTGCTGATTATGGCCAAGGCTCTTCGCGCGATTGGGCAGCAAAAGGCGTTAGGCTTGCTGGTGTTCAGGTTATTGCAGCCGAAGGGTTTGAACGTATTCACCGTACTAACTTAATTGGTATGGGCGTATTGCCGCTTGAATTTAAACCAGGCACAACGCGTAAAACACTTAATCTAGATGGTAGCGAAAGCTACGACGTGAAGGGCGAACCAACACCAGGTGCAACCCTAGAGCTTGTTATTACGCGTAAAAATGGCGAGGTATTAAACGTACCCATGAAATGTCGACTAGATACGCAAGAAGAGCTCTCTATTTATGCGGCAGGCGGTGTGTTACAACGCTTTGCGCAAGACTTTTTAGAAGCCACGCAAGCATCATAAGGACACACGTTTATGTTTAAACCACAAATTAAAGTGCCTGCGACCTATATGCGTGGTGGCACGAGTAAAGGGGTTTTTTTTAATTTAACCGATTTACCCGCACCTGCCCAAGTGGCAGGTGCGGCGCGCGATAGCTTATTATTACGCGTTATTGGTAGCCCAGATGCATACGGTAAACAAACCGACGGCATGGGCGGAGCAACCTCAAGTACCAGTAAAACGGTTATTTTGAGTAAGAGTGAACAGCCCGATCACGATGTTGATTATTTATTTGGTCAAGTCGCCATTGATAAAGCGTTTGTTGATTGGAGTGGTAACTGCGGAAACTTAACCTCTGCCGTGGGCGCGTTTGCCATCAGCAATGGTTTAGTTGATAAATCTCGCGTACCGGATAATGGCATTGCTATTGTGCGCGTATGGCAGGCGAACATTAAAAAAAGTATTTTAGTGCATGTACCCATGACTAACGCTCAAGTTCAAGAAACCGGTGACTTTGAGTTAGATGGTGTGACGTTTCCTGCCGCTGAAGTAAAGCTTGAATTTATTGACCCTGCTGATGGTGATGGTGCGCTATTTCCAACAGGCAATGTGGTTGATGATTTAGAAGTACCAGGTGTGGGGACATTAAAAGCAACTATGATCAACGCAGGTATCCCTACTATTTTTGTAAATGCCAGCGATATTGGTTATTCCGGTACTGAGCTACAAGATGATATAAACGCTGATGAAGCCGCACTCACTAAGCTTGAAACCATTCGTGCCTATGGCGCGGTAAAAATGGGACTAATTAATACTATTAATGAAGCGCAAGCACGCCAACACACACCTAAAGTGGCGTTTGTGGCTGCACCGCTTAATTACAAATCATCAAGTGGTAAGCAGGTTAATGCAAGCGATATAGATTTGTTAGTACGTGCAATGTCAATGAGTAAGTTACACCATGCAATGATGGGCACAGCCGCCGTGGCTATTGGCACAGCAGCCGCAATTGACGGAACATTAGTTAATTTGGCCGCTGGTGGCGGTGCTATTAACGAGGTTAACTTTGGTCATCCATCGGGCACACTTAAAGTAGGTGCCGAGGCGGTTGTTACAAATGGCCAATGGCAAGTGACTAAAGCGAGTATGAGCCGCAGCGCACGTGTATTAATGGAAGGCTGGGTAAGAGCGCCATTTGATTATGACTAACTAGCACCCAAAATACGTACTATAGTAAAATAATAAGCCGCGAACTTAACTTAGTTTGCGGCTTTTTTATTCAGTCATTCAATAGGTTGTAAAATGTACTTTGTTGAGGGGTGCCCAATAAACAGCAACATTTTTTCTGTTATGTCGGCAAATATTCACTTATATTAAAATGAACATTAGGGTCTGTTGACCTTTCAAGGTTAAATTTGCAGTAGTCTGTTTGGTATTTAGGCAAGGCAGAGCCTATGTGGTGTGGTTATTCCCCATAAATAGGCGATAACGCAGCATCAATGCCAAACAGGCGCTGCCCGAAGGGTTCTGCCTAGGGGCGATTTACTCTTTGTTGCCTAAATGGATGTAGGTAAGGGGCGTGAGCAGGACGCCGAAGCTTTGCTCGGTTTTTACTTATTCTTACATGGATGTAAGCCAGTAGAATAACGCAGGAGCAGTTATCGAGTCCACTAGGTTACAAACCTCGCGCCGCGATTAAACAGCTCCTAGTTTGAACAAATTGTAATCCGCAAAGGTTAACAGACCCTAGCCCGTGTATTTTTTCAATACAGTTTGTACGGAGTGCATTAATGGATTTATCAAGGCTAAATGCAGAAAGGTTAATACAAAACTTACAAACCGGTGTGGTGGTGCATTCACCAGACACAGGAATTTTGTATGCAAATCCTGCGGCTTTAAATATTTTACGTTTAACAAAAGAGCAAGCGTTAGGGCGCGACTCGTTTGATAGTAAATGGAAATTACTGGATGAATTTCGTCAACCACTGCAGAGTTCTCAGTATCCTGTTAGTGTTGTTATTAAAACCCAAAAACCATTGATGAATCTTGAAATAGGTATATGTGACAGCTCAAGCGACGAAATTACATGGGTGCTATGTAACGCTTATCCAGAGTTTGACGAGCAGAACAACATTGCTGAAATAGTCGTCACTTTTATCGATATTACTCATCAAAAACAAGCTATTCCATTTAAAGAAATTGTTGAATTAGCCAGCGACGTTATTTTAGTTACCGAGGCAAGCCCTATTACTAATGATGGCCCTAAAATTGTTTATGCAAACCAATCGTTTACTAAAGTAACGGGTTATCATTTAGATGAAGTTAGAGGTAAAACGCCGCGCATTTTACAAGGCGCTAAAACTCAACAAGCCACACGCGATAAAATTAGGCATGCGCTAGAAAATAAACAGCAAGTATCTGAGCAAATTCTAAATTATAAAAAATCAGGTGAGCCTTATTGGATTGATATGAATATTTTTCCATTAAAAAATGCGTTAGGTGAGGTGGCTTACTATGCAGCGATTGAGCGCGATATTACAAAAATGAAGCAGTATCAAGCACAACTAAAAGATTTAACCATTAAAGATCCGCTTACTAATTTGCTCAACCGAAGAGGGTTTATGGAAACAGCTAAACTTGCACTTGATGAGTGTATTAAAGACAGCCAGCACTTAACCCTTACGATGATAGATATAGATCACTTTAAGCGCATTAACGATCAATTTGGACACGAAGGCGGAGATAGTGTGTTGCAAAGCATAGCTGCTACGTTTAAATCATTTTGTGACAGTGATGATATTATAGCGCGTTTAGGAGGAGAAGAGTTTTGCATTGTTTCGCCTACCAAATGTGTCAGTACCGTTGTTAAAACCTTAGCAAAGTTGCAAGATCATTTAAAAGATAACCCAGTGCAGTTATCAAGTGGCGGGCAGGTGAGTTATACAATAAGCAGTGGTGTATCAAGTTTGACTTCTGAGTCGTGTTCGCTGCAGGGATTATTAAGAAATGCCGATACCGCACTTTATAATGCAAAAACAACCGGACGGAACCAAACGGTGGTGTTTAACCAAAGCCTCAGACTATGAGTAGATATAACTGAAAACAGGCACGCTCAAATTTAGCTGCCTATGGCTTAATCGAGGTTATAACACTGCTGTTTTTTATTTTTTATAAAGCGCTCAAATTCATTATTTGCACGCATATTCGCTATTTCTGCGTTGATATCATCTAAGATAAATTGCCAATTAGGCGTACTTTTACTGATTTCATAATACAGGGCTTTGTATTCTATGCTTGGCGTTAATGCAACTAGCGCACTAAGCATCCTCTTTTTTTCTCTAGCTGATAATAGTGATTTATAAATACTGGCTTTTAGCACTTCTAAGTCGGCAACAATAAGCTCAACCCGACCATTTAAAAGCAAATGAATAAGCTGATACTCACTGTTAGCAACGATGGTTTTTATTTCGCCTTGTTCAATAAGTTCATCTAATTCTTTACTATTTTTATATGAACGTACCACCCCCATAACCCTGTTTTTTACAGACTCAATACTGCCATCGTAATTTATGCTGTGATCTCTAAGTGCTACAAATGATAAGTCGCCACCAGGAATGGGCTCAGATAACGCCAATAACTGATTACGTGTTTTGGTTAAAATGTTTTCTGACATTACATCGTCACTAATAAAATACTCAGGAAATAAAATATCAGCTTTACCTAATTCAGCTTCACGAACGGCACGCGCCCAAGGGTAAAACTCTATATGTACACCATAGCCGCGTTTTACTAACATGCTTACTGTAAGTTGATATAGCCAGCCCTTATTGCATAAGTGATCGTCTATATAAGGGGGCCAATTAAGTGTAACTAAGCGAAGAACTGTATCGGCTTTTAAATTATAGCCATAGCCGCTTTTGTATTTCTCTCCGGGAAGTGTGATATTTTTATTGTCGACCGTATAGGTTACTGGCGCAGGTTGTGCGTAAGTGAAAAATGATAGTACTAAGGCAGCGATTAAAAATATTCTCATAAGGATAATGCATTTTTATCTTTAATTTTAAGTTTAGTGCGTTATTTGGAATAAACAACTTAAATAGTGAGGTTCTTCTAGTATACAAACAATTAAATATAGCCTTAAAAAGCGATAGCTATTAACATGCAAAGGTAGGTAATTTCACTTTAATACGACATAACAACAAAAAGTCTTTTTACTAGAGGGAATTTTTATGGCTAACAAGCCAATAAGTGAAGACAATCCATTTGCTAATTTATCTGATGTGCAGTGTAAGCAGATCCAAAATTGGTACCAAAAGCATATTTCTTCAACCTTACATTCTTTACTTAAAGGCAGTAAGTCTGGGCAAGTTATTGAGAGTAAGTTAGAAAGTACTTTAAATAAAGCGCTCTCTCAGAGCAAACAGCTTACTACTTATGCTATTGAGGGTAATTCGAGTATTAAATTAAAAAATGCCAGTGTTATGGCTGAGCTTAATGATACCCGTGATTTGTTTTATGGCGCGCAAGTTAAAATAAATAAACTAGAGCAAAAAATAACAACCAGTGCTCAAGAAATACAATTATTAGAGACAGAAAAAAGCGAATTGCAGCTAGAAGTACGTAGCTTAAAGCAACGTTTAAATCACGTACTTTCAAGGCTAGAATCGCAAGGTGTCTCATTCCAAAAAAGCCATTATGTAGGACGTATATTAGTTCAGGCTTTGCGAGCAAGTTTTGAAAATTGGCAGCAAACTCCACAAGGAGAGCCCTTTAAAAATCATGATTTTTACAAGCTTTTCCCGCGTGTTTTGTACTCAAGCTTATTAAAGGAAATAGAAAAACTGCTAGGGGAGCACGATTATAATCAAATCGAGCGTTCACTTAGTGATTTTGTGTTTAAGCAAAAGGGCTCGCCTGTAGAAAATTGGCCAGATGAAGACCCGATTTACGAGACGCGGTTAATTAACCAAAAGCAGTCAGAGCTGTTAATAAAATTACATAGCCAACACCTGCAACGAAAAAACTTTACGTCCTATTTAGAAAAACGCCTTTCTAGTACTGGCTTTACCCATAAACACAGTGATTTATTGATGACGCTGGTTGAGTTTGCGACACACGATGAAAATAGCAAATTTTCTAGTTATTGCCATTAAGTTATTAGTAATGTTATTAGTATTAAAGCAGCACCACTAAATATCATGTTGTTGTAGGCTAAGTATCTTTAATTTGGTTGCTAGGGTATTTTGTGCAAGTGTTTTTTTTACTATTTTATAAAGTGTGTTTACATTAAGTTGGTGTGTAGGGCGAATTAATAATTGGTGTTTATAGGTTTGCGCGACGCGTTCAGAGATAAGCAGCTTTTTTTTACTTTCTGGGTATTTATTCAGGTATTGATTTAAGTAAGAACGGGTAACAATCGCCATATCGCTGCGTTTTTTTAATACTAATTCAATACTTTTTTTATGACTGCTCAGTAACGTCATTTTATATTCGTTTTCAAGTATTGATGGATTGTTTTCAAAGTTTGCTAGCTGATAGTGATAGCCTAAAATCCCAATGAGGGTTTTATCGTCTAAGTTATCAAACCAAGCTTGTGACTTTGCAAATTGCTTTAAAGCAATAAATACTTCGCTGTCTGTTGCTATCACAGGGGAGTTACTGATTATATGGTTGCCTTGCAGCCACCCCCAGTTTGGATCTTCAAAAAATACCGCATCGAACAAACCTTGCTGATAATCTTTAAAGCGCCGAATAGGTGTGGTGAGCACAAGCTCAAAATGATAGTCAGATTGTATTTTATTGAGTTCGCTAATTAGCTCTACGGTAAGGCCTGAAGCACGGCCGTCAACAATCTCTATGTAGGGAGGAAATTCATAGCCACCCACTTTGACTAGGGTTTTAGCTTGAACTTGCCCAGCAAAAATAAATAGCAATAGTAATGTAATGAGTGCGGCAGACTTCACAGGTAAATCCTTTCCTAGAATACTTTCTGATATTTCATCTTATAAGATAGCCTACTTGTTAACATAGTATTAATTTTCAAGCAATAAATTCTGACTTTGCAACGTGATTAAATGGATGTTACCTAATATTTATTAAGGAAGTTTAGAGCGTGTGCGCTTTTTTGGAGCTTTTTGATGTTGGCGTTGCTTGATGGCGGGTGTTTCCCCAATGTCGGGTGGCGCGGCTTCGCCACTTAACTGACCTACGTCCTTAATAATTAACGTAGGTTGGATAAGTCAGAGGCGCCATCCGACGATGTTGGATAATTCGGAGGCGTCATCCGACGATGTTGGATAATTCGGAGGCGCCATCCGGCGATGTTGGATAATTCGAAGGCGTCATCCGACGATGTTGGATAAGCCAGAGGCGCCATCAGAAGATGTTGGATAATTCAAAGGCGTTATCCTAAGGTATTGAATAACCCAGAGGTATTAGCCGTTTATTATAAGGAGATTTTTTGTGAGATATCGTAGAAATTATCAACCGGGAGGAACGTATTTTTTTACGGTTAATTTGCAGGATCGTAAAGAGTCATTATTGGTTGAGCATATTGATTTATTGCGTGGGGCTGTGCGCTGGGTAAAATGCATAAACCATTTTATATTGATGCGTGGGTGGTGTTGCCTGATCATATGCATGCAGTGTTAACTTTACCCAAAGGTGATAGCGATTATTCTGGCCGTTGGCGCGAAATTAAAAAACGTTTTTCTAAAGGCTTGCCTAAAAACGAACATGTATCACTCGCACGCATTAATAAAAATGAACGAGGAATTTGGCAACGCCGTTTTTGGGAGCATACCATTGTTGATGAACGTGATTATTGGCACCATGTAAATTATGTTCATTTTAATCCGCTTAAACATGGTTTGGTTGAACGGGTAGTTGATTGGCCTTATTCAAGCTTTCATAAAGCGGTCGCATCAGGAATGTACAGCCGTAATTGGTGTGGGGAATAATATAATATATTTTATGTCGGGTGTTTCACATACGTTAACAATAATGAACGTAGGTCGGATAAGCCGGAAGCGTCATCCGACGCTGTTGGATAATTCAGAGGCGTCATCCGACGATGTTGGATAATTCAGAGGCGCCATCCGACGATGTTGGTATTGGTCATTACCGGTTCAGGCTTTGCTTTATGTTGGATGGCGTTTGGTGTTGGAATGCAACCTAATGTCGGGTGGCGCGGCTTCGCCACTTAACCGACCTACGTTCTTTTTGAATTGGTACGACTGAGTGGATTCGAACCACCGACCTTTGGAGCGGGTGATTAAGAGTAGGTAGTGCTTTTTCTTGAGGTGTTTTTTGAATTGGTACGACTGAGTGGATTTGGAGCATTGACCCTTGGAGCGGGTGATTAAGAGTAGGTAGTGCTTTTTCTTGAGGTGTTTTTTTGAATTGGTACGACTGAGTGGATTCGAACCACCGACCCCTACCATGTCAAGGTAGTGCTCTAACCAACTGAGCTACAGTCGTACAATATGAAATTCTTAAACTTTAAATACAGCATTTACTCATTTTGGTACGACTGAGTGGATTCGAACCACAGACCTCTGGATCGGGTGATCAAGAGTAGGTAGTGCTTTTTCCTTTATCGTACTTTAAATACAGCATTTACTCATTTTGGTACGACTGAGTGGATTCGAACCACCGACTTCTGGACCGGGTGATCAAGAGTAGGTAGTGCTTTTTCTTTCAACGTACTTTAATTAAATCTTTAAAAATTTGGTACGACTGAGTGGATTCGAACCACCGACCCCTACCATGTCAAGGTAGTGCTCTAACCAACTGAGCTACAGTCGTACTATGAGTTTACGTACTATTTAATTCATCCATGAAGCTTCATCCTGTCGGCGTCCTGCCTCCACCTCGTTCGGCTGCGAAGCTTCGCTTCGGTCCAATCTCGCCCAACTGAGCTACAGTCGTACTTCTGTATTTAAAAATTGTTAATTGCTTAACAACGGTCGCTAATATATAGCGTGATGAGTGGTGAATCAAGCATGTTTATGGTTTTTAAGTTTATTTGCCGTTTTTTTATTCATATTGGACTGATTTCGCACGTTTTATAAAATTTTTGCCACCAGATAACATGCTCTTTTGCTGACGCTTTTAGCTGAGAGAGTAAGTTGTTAGAATTTGGGTCAAGTAGGGCATTTACCGCTTCACTACTCACTGCTTGATTAAACCATAGCTGCATATAAAGCGGCTGCAATGTTTCTAAATACCCGCTCAGCTGTGCTTGATAAGGCTGTATTTGTTTTAAATAATATTTATTAAATATATTACTGACAATTTTAGCCTGCTGCTTGTTTTTCCCTTTAGGGCAGATATCTTCTACTACTAATGAATTTACAAACTGGGTTGCTGTATGATTTAAGCTAATTTGTTCTCGCGCAGCTTGAATAAGCTGTTGGTCAAATTTGTATCTGTTGAGCGGTTCAAGCGCTGACAAAATATCATCGCTGTTTATTGCCATACTCCCTTTAGTTTCTATTTGGTGTTTAATGGTCGTTAGCTTTTTAAGCGCCTCAACCGTGTCACTAAACCCAGCCGGTTGGGTGCTGAGTTCTTGGCCAGTTAGCTGCCAAGTGCTGCTCAGTTCAGGTTCACTATATAAAACATTATTAAAATAATGAGTGAGTTGAGTTTGTTTTTGGTTTTTTGCCGCTGTAATTTTACTGTGAACGTTGCTTTGTTTATCTAAGGTGTTTAAACAGTTTTGCGCGCTTTGAATAAAATCTATTTGGTACTTCAATTTACTAGCAGCGGTGGCTGTTTTGCCTAATTGATTATTATGCTCGCTTATCAGAACGTTAAGTTTACATTGGCTAATACCAGCTAGTTCAGTTATGCCAATTTTAATCGCAGGTTGCAACGCTTCAACTGGCTTTACTAAGGCTAATTGTTGCAGTGGCTTTGTGTGTGGCTCAGGCGTTTGTAAGGTATTACTCAAGCGAGACAAATAGGTTTTATTTGCCTCACTGGGCTGCTCTGAGCAGCCCAAAAGCACCATACAACATGCCGCCAATAACCAATTAAGCGGCAGTTTGGTATAGATTGATTGTTTAAGAGAGAATAAATGGTTCACGTTTAAATCGCCTATGAACGGTCAGCATCAGTAGTATAGCTGCAACTGATAAGCCAACGATAATACCTATCCAAAAACCATGAGGGCCCATTGCTGGCACTATTATGTCTGTTCTTGCTAATACGTAGCCTAAACTAAAGCCGATTAACCAATAAGAAATAAAAGTGATATACGAAATCGGCGCTGTGTGTTTTAAACCACGTAAAATACCGTTTGCAGCTACTTGTAATGCATCAGGAAGTTGGTAAATACAGGCTAAAATCATAATTGATGAAGCAAGCGCAAGTACCGCAGGGCTATCGCTATATAATTGGCTGATCACATCACGCCCTATAAATGTAATAAAAGCGATAAACAACGCAACCATAGCCGCCATAATATAACTTGTTGATACTGCTACTTTTAATTGATCTAAATGATTTTGCCCAAATAAATTACCAATTCGTATGCTAATGGCAATTGAGAGGCTCAGAGGCATCATAAATAATAGTGCAGTCACACTGGCTGCAATTTGATGGCCAGACACAGCCACCGCACCCAAATGCGCAATAAACAGGGGAATACAGGCAAACAAGGTCACTTCAAAAAAAGTAGCGAGTGAAATAGGAATACCGAGTTTGGTAATAATACCAATGGTTTTAAAATTGGGTTTTTCAAAGCCAGTTAATAAGCCTTTGGCATCTATTTTTTTACTCAGCTGGCAATAAGTAACTTGCGCAATAGCCATTACAGTAAATACCAGTGCGGTGGCAATACCACAGCCAGCGCCCCCAAATGCGGGTAGACCAAATAAGCCCTTAATAAAAATATAATTGAGTGGGATATTTACCGCAAGTCCGAGTAGGCTGATATAAAACGCAGGCTTGGTCATCCCCATACCTTCGGTCATATTTCTATACACGGTAAAAATTAAAAAACCAAATACACCCCATTTAACAAAATGAATGTAATCAAAAGCAAGTCCCGCAATCGCCGGGCTAGTATCAAGCTGTAAAATAACGGTATTGGCAAGCTGGGCAGCACAAAAACCTGCAATACTCAAAAGGAGCGTTAAATAAAGCGCTTGCTGAAAATAATGGCTAATGCCGTTGCGATCTTTAGCACCCGCAAATTGAGCAATGACTCCCGTTAGGGCTAATAGAATACCTTGTATTGCTAATAAAATTGGGTTCCATATTCCTGTAGCAATTGAGAGGGCAGCGAGATCGGTTGGACTCACTTGTCCGGCCATAATGGTATCAACCACTGACATTAATACTAAGGTCACTTGTGCTAAAAAAACGGGAAAGGCGAGGGAAAGTAAACGTTTAGCTTCCCAACTACAAAAAGTCATAAAAAACAGCTATTCAGAAAAACATGGGCGCATTGTAATCTATTGTGATTGCTCTATCTATGTAGACAATCAGCGAATCTATTAAATTGCTGCATAAGCTTACTTTTGTTGCGAATAAAAGTGCTATTAAGTGAATTATTTTAGCGATTGATACGTTAAACTAGCACTTTGTTAGAAAGAGAAGCGATTTTTATGTTTACCGGTATTATTCAAACTCAAGCAACAGTAGTCTCTAGAACCCATACGCAGGGTGTATTACGTTTAGTCGTTTCTGTTAATGAGCAATACGTAAAGCATTTAGACTTAGGTGCTAGCATCGCTATAAATGGTTGCTGCTTAACGGTAGTTAAAGTAGAGCTTAGTAATCAAGATGTAGTGGCTCAAGTGCATTTTGATGTTATTGACGAAACTTTGCAGCTTACTAACCTTGGACAACTGGAATTGGGTAGTTTAGTCAATTACGAGCGTTCAGTGTCGTTTGGTACTGAGCTGGGTGGGCACATAGTCTCTGGCCATATTCATTGTACTGCCAAAATAGCGCAAATAGTTAAACTAGAAAATAACTATAAAATGCAGCTTAGCCTTCCAAAAAAATGGCAAAAATATGTGTTATACAAAGGGTTTGTATCTATTAATGGCGCCAGTTTAACGGTTGGCAATATTGATGAGCATGGCTTTTGGTTACACTTAATACCAGAAACACTCGATATTACTAATTTAGGTGCAGCCGTTGTAGGTGATGAGTTTAATATAGAAGTTGATCAGCAAACATACACTATTATAAACACCGTCGAAAACTACATGCGCCAACATAGCTAAAATATTTGTTCGTCATCGCTGTCCACGTGTAACTCTAACTTATTACGTGCATAGTCTATATGCATATTTAAATGAATTAGATTACAGCAAGCACTGCATTCTTCATAGTAGTCTTGGTCGCCCATACTGGCATCAAGGTCTAAATGAATATGGTGTCCACAATGTGGGCAGGCGATACGTTGTGATAAAAAGTCTTTCATAACCCCCCCTTAAAAATTAAGTTACTTTACCTAGATAGCACATAACGGCTTAATACTAAGTAGCTTAAACTCTGACTAAATGATTTACTCATATTGAGCTATCAACATTGATTTATTACAAATAAATTCAATGCAATTAGCGTTAAAAATAACGCTCGAATAGATTTATTTTGTAGAATTCAAGTATAAGTATAGTGCTTATATTTTGTTTACTCATTTATTTAAGTTTAGTAGTTTTTCAACGTGTTCTTTAGCCTGATTTAGGTAATGGCCTGCATAAATATTGGCATGGTTTAAAATAGGGTAAAGCTGATAAATAAGCTTACGATGTTGGTAGTTCTGAGAGAGTGGATAATGATGATCATAGGCGCTATAAAATTCATCGGGTAATGGGGCAAAAAGTTCACTCATAGCAATATCGACCTCTCGATCACCGTAATAGCAGGCAGGGTCAAATAGGGTCGGAATATTATTTACAAATCCCATGTTTCCGCGCCAAAAGTCGCCATGTAATAATGAGGGCAAAACATGATGATTATGCAGTTGCTCTTTTACTAAATTTATCAGTTGTTCGGGGTCTGCCAGCACAATGTCTTTTTCAGCTAATAGCTGTAATTGCCAACCAATACGTTCTTCTGCAAAAAATACATCCCATTTTTTATGCCATTGATTTGGTTGAGGCGTAGAGCTTAAATAATTGTCTGTATCAAAACCAAACATCGCTTGCTCGTGTTTTTGATGTAACATGGCAAGGTGTTCACCCATCGTTGACCAATGCGTGTGGGGAAGGTCATCAAGTGTAAGCCACTCTAATACAATAAACGCATATTCTATATTGGCGCCAGTTGTAATACAGTCGGGCACCATAAATATACTGTTTTGAGTGAGTTGTTTTAAGCCCTGTGCTTGTGCTTCAAAGCGATCAAGCTCATTTTTTTGCGCAATTTTAACTAAATAATTGTGCTTGCCATCACTTATATGGAAAAGCTTATCGGTTGATGTGTTTTGCAACTGACGTTTATGGGTGTGTTTAAAATCGTAATGGATAGCTTGGCTGATCTGTTGATTGATTGTTTTCCACATAACAATTGCTCACCTTTTAAACCTATAAATAAACTATGGCAAAAAGGGATTAAATAAACAAATTAATCGGTGTAAAATTAAGACTATCAATTTCTGATACAAATCACTGAAACGGAATAAAAATGAATAAAAGTTTTATCACTAACTTATTGGCAGCGTGTTGTGTTGTTATTGGTTTTGTATTTGATCAAGCCATTGTACTTTCGGTGGGCTTATTTGCACTCTCTGGTGCGGTTACAAACTTACTCGCTATTCATATGCTATTTGAAAAAGTCCCGTTTTTATATGGATCGGGGGTGATTGCGCTCAAGTTTGAAAGCTTTAAAGTAGCTATAAGAAATTTAATACTTACGGAGTTCTTTTCTGAGCATAAAATAGACAAGCTTCTAAGCAAGGCGCAGCCAACGATAGACTTTGAATCGGTAATTGAAAAGGTAGATTTAAATCCCGCTTTCGATAATTTGTTATTGGTGATAGAGCAATCACAATTTGGCAGCATGCTGGCAATGTTTGGCGGTACAGAGGCGGTAGAGCCAATGCGAGAAAAATTTATCGAAAAAATGCAATTATCACTGGTACAAATAAGCGACACCGACGATTTTAAAGTGCTAGTAAGCGACATGCTTACTCAAGGAAATAACGCGGAAAGCTTACATAATACGGTACTTAAATTAGTGGATGAACGCCTAGATGAACTCACCCCTAAAATGGTAAAAGAAATTATTCAAACCATGATCCGTGAGCATTTAGGTTGGCTCGTTGTATGGGGTGGGGTATTTGGTGGCTTGTTTGGTTTGTTGGCAGCGCTTATTTAATAATAAATACACGTTAAGCAGGTACTAAGCCCTGCTTAACGTGTTTGATTCGCGTAAATTGAACGTATTAAAACCGATTTCCTAGTCATAATTTAGGTTATTTAGATCCCGCCATAATAACCACCATCAGTTTATTTACCTTTGCCAAATCCCTTATTGATGTGCTGGTGGTAGCCTCAATATTGAAAAAGCGTGCTGATTTGTCTAAATCATAAAGCGCTACAAAATCATTCATTGATAAATCATTGCAGCGTAATTTTTTGCCAATTACATGCTTGTTGATATGGAGCTCTTTAATTGTTTCGTGCAGTGTCAGTTGTTTGTTAGATGCAACGGCCATGCAAACTTGTGTACCGGGTGATGAATCAGCGGCAACAAAAGTGGTTGCCATTACAGGCGCTGTTAATGTTGCTGCGCCCAATAATACAGTTGAATATAGAGTTGCTTTGAAAGAAATCATAGTATTTGCCTCTTTGTTTATGTGCAACTTAAGTATTGTTTAATGTAGCCAGAATGTTGTTAACTGAATGGGGCAAGCTGTAAGAAGATGTGTATATAAATTATGCAATTTTGTAGGTGTATGAAAAGTTGTTCATAAGTAACCTGAACTATGGATAATAAATCTATCTCAAGCAGCTATTTTCAGCGCTAACTGCGTTGAATTTACTTGCAATAGGCCCGCTATTGACGCGAAAATTCGCCTTGTTTTCACTGTAAATTTCTAGCTGGAGAAAACGAACTAAATTATTAATATAATTCAATATGTTAGTAAATATCTTAACCAAAGTTCAGGTTAAGTAATTTATTTTTGACACACTTTAGCGTTTTCATACTGAAATATTTTTTCAGACTGTTATTATCGCGCCCTAAATTTGTGGCATTTTATATTTTTGGAGCGCAATTGTGAATAAAACGTTAGCTAGTTACTACCAGCAAGCTTATGCGTGTGAGCAACAGCATTTTAACCAATGTTTTTATTGCGGCTGTGAGGCAACAGAGCGCGATCATTGCCCACCATTGCACATGTTACAAAGTATTATTGATTTAGGCGAAGAAGCAGATTTTGTTGCTATTGCGGCTTGTTATGAATGCCATGCATTACTTCATAATGAACGCTTAATGACCATTGATGAGCGTTTTAGTAAGCTTAAAAAGAAACTATCAAATAAATACGCCAAGCCCTTACGTGTGTACAACATGTGGGAAGAAAGCGAGCTTGGCGACATGAGCGATGAATTTGCGCACAGCATTCAAGCGGGCATGAAACTCGGTAAAGAAGCGGCTGAGCGACTCGCCTTTACAGGGTTTAGTTATGCCACTGAAGAAGCGCGCGTTACGGTGCGCGAAAAAACCAAAGAGTTTGATGTAGAAGGCACCGTATTTACCGACTTTAAAGAAGCGCTTAACTATTGCATTACTGTATTAAAAGTACAAAAAAGTGATTTTTATAAAATTTTAGTCGAGGATTATCAAGGCGATTTTAATAAGGCATTGAGCCAATACAGGCATCGTCATGATAAAGTCACCGCCGCAAAAGATGGTAATACATTAATTAAAGATTTTTCAAAATTACATAAGCAAAATTCGGATTTTGTAACCCGAACGGTTAAACACTTTATTAGTAAAGATCCATCGCTCACCACTGAAGGGGCACTGGATAAGCTTTATAACAATTATATAAAAAAATAATTACAGAAACTCACCTTAAATAACCGCCTTTTCACCTGTTTTTTTAGCTTTATGCGTTTGCTTTCGCTAAAGTAGTAAAAAAACAGGAGAACCTAAAAACATGCAAAAATTTGCTCCCTCATTGTTAGCTGTTGGTTTAGCAGCGGCTCTTGTTGGTTGCCAAGAAAGCGGCCCGCAAGATGCAAAAGTAACCATTAATAAAAACCCATACCCAAGTACTTATCAACCCGTTGCTACATCAAGCACATTAATTACCAATGCCACTGTATTAACTGGCACGGGTGAGCGTTTAGATGAAGCCGATGTATTACTTGTTGATGGTAAAGTACAGCAAGTAGGTAAAGATTTAACCGCTAACGCAGACACCACTATCGATGCGCAAGGCAAATGGGTAACACCAGGTATTATTGATGTTCACTCTCATTTAGGTGCTTACCCAAATCCGTCGGTTGAGTCTCACCAAGATGGCAACGAAATGACTAGTCCAAATACAGCGGAAGTATGGGTTGAGCATTCAATTTGGCCACAAGATCCAGGCTTTAATCGCGCACGTGAAGGCGGTATTACCTCGTTACAAATTTTACCAGGTTCAGCTAATTTATTTGGTGGACGTGGCGTTACCCTTAAAAATGTACCGGCTCACACCATGCAAGGGATGAAGTTTCCTGATGCACCATACGGTTTAAAAATGGCGTGTGGTGAAAACCCTAAACGCGTTTATGGCCGTAAAGGTGAATTACCGATGACACGTATGGGTAACATGGCAGGCTATCGCACAGCTTGGATTGGTGCGCAAGAGTACAAGCGTGCTTGGGACAAATACGATGCTGATTACGCTGCGGGTAAAAACCCAGAAGCTCCACACCGCGATATTAAATACGATACCCTTCGCGGTGTTTTAGAGGGTGAGGTTCGTATTCACAATCACTGTTATAAAGCTGAAGAAATGGCGATGATGATCGACCTTTCTAAAGAGTTTAATTACCATGCGGGTACATTCCATCACGGTATTGAAGCTTATAAAATCGCAGATTTACTGGCTGAAAATGGCTCGTGTGCAGCACTTTGGCCAGACTGGTGGGGCTTTAAAATGGAAGCCTACGATATGGTACAAGAGAACGTAGCGATTGTTGATGCAGTTAAAAACTCATGTGCCGTTGTGCATTCAGACTCAGACACGACGATTCAGCGCTTAAATCAAGAAGCCGCAAAAGTAATGTACAGTGCAAACCAAAATGGTTTTGATATTTCTGAGCAGCATGCAATTAAGTGGATCACGGCTAATGCCGCTAAATCACTCGGCATTGAAGATAAAACAGGCTCACTTGAAGCAGGTAAACAAGCTGATGTGGTTATTTGGAATCAAAGCCCATTTAGCGTTTACGCAAAAGCAGAGCAAGTGTTTGTTGATGGCGCAAAAGTTTACGATAGAAACGATAGCGCATTCCAAGCACAAAGTGATTTTATGTTAGGTCAACAATAAGGAGCACCCAGAATGAAAAAATTATCACGTTCGTTTTCGCTTTCTCTGGTTGCTGCAGGGTTACTAGCATCGGGTGCGGTGAGCGCTCAATCTCTTGCTATAATTAACGCAACACTGCATACATCCTCAGATCAAGGCGTATTAGAGTCTGCCAGCATCGTAATGAATGATGGCAAAATTACTGCAATCAATCCTAGCGATGTTAAAGCAGATAAAATTATTGATGCCAAAGGTCAAATCGTGACCCCTGGTTTTATTGCCACTGTAAATCAACTTGGTTTAGTTGAAGTAGGTGCGGTTGCGGGCTCTCGCGATGCGGGAGAAGAAAAAGCAGGTATTGATTTTGATGCAAGCTTGGCATTTAACCCTCGTTCAAGCCTAATCCCTTATGCACGTAAAGGCGGTGTTACTCGCGATTTGATCACCCCGTACGGCGGTGACAGCATATTTGCAGGCCTTGCCAGTGTGGTGGATTTAAGCGGCAGCTTTGAAAGCGTAAACAAAAAGCAAGCGGCATTAGTGGTTCATTTGGGTGAGCGAAGCAAAGGCTCTCGTGCATTTACATTGCAAACACTGATCAATAAGTTAGATGAGCACCAAACTAAAGCAAGCAAAGAAGCTAAAAAAGACGATGCTAAGCCAAGTGCTGAAGATAAAATAATGGCTAAAGTACTAAAAGGCGATATGCCATTACTAATTAGTGTGTCGCGTGCATCGGATATTGTTGAACTTATAAAAGTGAAACAGCAGTTTGGGGTAAATATTGTTCTTAATGGTGCGCAAGATGCCGTTGTAGTTAAAGATCGTATCGCAAAAGCGGGTATTCCTGTGATCATCAGTGCAATGGATAACTTACCAGGCAGTTTTGATTCATTACATGCAAGCCTAAATAATGCCGGCATACTAGAAAAAGCAGGTGTTAAAGTACTTTTAACTGTGGGTGGCGATGCCAGTCATAATGTTTACCAGCTCCGCTATGATGCCGGTAATGCAGTGTCTTATGGTATGAGCCAGCAAGGCGCGTTAAAAGCGATGACTTCAAATGTGGCTGATGTATTTGGTATTAATGCCGGTAGCTTAGAAGTGGGTAAAGTCGCTGATGTTGTAATGTGGAGTAATGACCCGTTTGAGCTGAGCAGCCACGTAAATAAAATGTTTATTAATGGGGTTGAGGTAAGTACTGAATCTCGCCAAGATAAACTGCGTGAGCGCTATACAACAGAATCAAACATGCCACGTGCATACACTAAATAAACTTGTTTAGTTGAATTTAAAGGCCGCATTAGCGGCCTTTTTTATGAACAGCTTTTACTTATACCAATCCGCAAAGTAAACCACTTAAATAAACGAATTGGTATTAGGCACAAAAAAGGCGCTCTTTGGAGCGCCTTTTCATTCATTTAATTGATTTATACCAGTTTAGATAAAATCTCGTTAAATGTTGTGCTTGGGCGCATTGCTTTAAAAGCTGCATCGTCATTTGGCTGGAAGTATCCGCCAATGTCCATTGCTGGGCCCTGTGCATCGTTTAGCTCGCTAACAATTTGCTCTTTGTTAGTTTCAAGGTCGCTAGCAATTTGCGTAAACTGCGCTTTAAGCTCGCTGTCATCATTTTGCTTAGCAAGTTCTTGTGCCCAGAATAAAGATAAGAAGAAATGAGAACCACGATTATCAATCTCTTTTACTTTACGTGAAGGCGACTTGTTTTCAGCTAAGAATGTGCCGGTAGCTTTATCAAGTGTATCTGCAAGTACTTGTGCTTTTTTGTTACCTGTTGTTGTGCTTAGGTGCTCAAGTGAAGCAGCAAGGGCTAAGAATTCACCTAAAGAATCCCAACGTAAGTGGTTTTCTTTCTCAAATTGTTGAACGTGCTTAGGAGCAGAGCCACCCGCACCAGTTTCAAATAAACCACCGCCGTTCATTAGTGGCACAATTGAAAGCATTTTAGCACTGGTACCCAATTCTAAAATTGGGAATAAATCTGTTAAGTAATCACGTAACACGTTACCCGTTACAGAAATTGTGTCTTTACCTTCTTTGAGGCGTGCTAGTGAGAACAAGGTTGCATCCATTGGCGATAAAATTTGAATATCTAGGCCAGCTGTATCGTGATCTGGCAGGTATTTATTTACTTTTTTGATTAGCTCAGCATCGTGTGCACGTTCTGCATCTAACCAGAAAATAGCCGGATTACCTGTTGCGCGAGCGCGGTTTACTGCAAGTTTAACCCAATCTTGAATAGGTGCATCTTTAACCTGACACATGCGCCAGATATCGCCTTGCTCAACACTGTGCTCAAGTAACGTATTACCGTTTGTGTCTACAACACGGATAGTACCGTCAGCTTTTGCTTCAAATGTTTTATCGTGTGAGCCGTACTCTTCTGCTTTTTGAGCCATAAGGCCAACGTTTGGTACGCTACCCATAGTCGTAGGATCAAATGCACCGTGCTCTTTACAAAAATCAATCGTTGCTTGGTAAACGCCAGAGTAACAACGATCTGGAATTACAAAGCTTGTGTCTTGTAATTTATCGTCTTTATTCCACATTTGACCGCTTGAACGAATTGCAGCAGGCATAGAGGCATCGATGATCACATCACTTGGTACGTGTAAGTTTGTAATACCACGATGAGAATCAACCATTGCGATAGCAGGGCGGTCAGCGTAAACAGCTTGAATGTCAGCTTCAATTTCTTCGCGCTTAGCGTCATCTAAAGTTTGAATTTTAGAGTACACATCGCCTAAACCGTTATTTACATCAACACCTAGCTCTTCAAAAAGTGCACCGTGTTTTGCAAAAACGTCTTTGTAAAATACTTTTACAGCGTGACCAAAGATGATTGGATCAGATACTTTCATCATGGTCGCTTTCATATGAAGCGAAAATAACACGCCTTTTTCTTTAGCTGCATTAATTTCAGCTTCAAGGAATGCTTGTAATTTTGCAGCACTAATACGTGATGCATCAATAACTTCACCAGCAAGTAGCGGTGTGCTTTGCTTAAGTACAGTGATATCGCCATTAGCCGCTACGTGTTCAATACGAACATCCGTTGCTTCATCAACAGTTAGTGACTGCTCTGAACCAAAGAAGTCACCTTCTTCCATGCTTGCAACATAAGACTGTGAATCTTTGCTCCATGCACCCATAGAATGTGGGTTATTACGTGCATATTCTTTTACTGAACTTGGTGCGCGACGGTCAGAGTTACCTTCACGAAGTACAGGGTTTACTGCACTGCCTTTAATTTTGTCATAGGCGGCTCGAATCGCTTTTTCTTCATCGTTTTTAGGTTCTACAGGGTATTCTGGAAGTGCATAACCTTTTTCTTGAAGCTCTTTAATTACAGCGCGAAGTTGTGGAACTGAGGCACTGATGTTCGGTAATTTAATGATATTAGCTTCTGGTGTTTTCGCCATTTCGCCAAGTTCTGCAAGTGCATCACCAATGCGTTGTTCTTCTGTTAGGTAATCCGGGAAGCTCGCAATAACACGACCAGCGAGTGAGATGTCGCGTGTTTCAACTTCAACACCTGCCGCATTTGTGTACGCTTGGATAATTGGTAACAACGAATACGTTGCTAATGCCGGAGCTTCGTCCGTTTTTGTATAGATAATTTTTGATGTCATCATCATTCCTAGATAGTAGGCCGCATTGGCCAAATTCAACAATGCAAAGAAATCATCGCCTAATACCTTATAAATAAAGTATTAATGTATGCAATGAGTAGTCTGTTAGGTGTTGGTACTCGTATAACCTAAACAAGGTAAGAATAATCACACCTGACGGACTAGTGTCTTTTATAACTAAAATTTATGTAAATCTAAACTAGCCATTAGGCTAAAGTAATTACGTTTTACAGGATAAAGAGTGTAACAAGCTTGGCTAAAAAGGGCTAGGATTACGCGCTAAACGCCAGCAGTTAAACATCTAATAGTGAAATTATTGGGGTAGATAAAATAAAATCAAGGAGTGGGGTTGAATTAACGAACAATGAAGCAATTAATATGGAAGTGGTTAGGGATTTTAGGGAATTAAGCGAGGATCTAAATAGGTCGCTCGCTTTAGTCTCATATTTACAATCACTCTAAAATATCGCCGTTAGGGGCTATATTAGTAGCGTGTAGACCTTTAGGGCCTTGTTGTAATTCGAAGGTAACATCTTGACCAGCTTTAAGCGTCTTGTATCCGTCCATTACAATAGTGGAGTAATGAGCAAAAATGTCGTTCTCGCAACCGTCTTCTACGATGAAACCAAAACCTTTGGCGTTGTTGAACCATTTGACTTTACCACAAGCCATACTTCTACATCCTTCTATAAGTTGACTAATTTAGTTATCCTAAACTGTATTGTTTGCTAGACTGACTAAGGTTTAATCAATCACCATTTGACTGTAGTTTATTTAAGCAACCAGTCAAGTGTTTTGGGTTATTTTTTAACATTTTATTTATTTTTTTATTCAAGTTTGCTTGAGTTACAAAGACAAGACTATATTTAATTATGAGTGGTATGAAAGATTCTGGTGTTATCGACACCGTTCGCGATAGTGAAAAGCAAAAGTTGCAGCCACCGCGAAAATATAAAGTTGTGTTAAACAACGATGATTACACGCCGATGGATTTTGTAATTGAGATCTTGATGACGTTTTTTAATATGGATAGCGATAGAGCAACTGATGTGATGCTGCAAATACATCAGCAAGGTAAGGGCATTTGTGGTGTTTACAGCGCAGATGTAGCACATACCAAGGCTGAGCAAGTTAACCGCTACTCAAGGGATAACGAGCATCCACTGCTATGTAGTTGTGAGCAGGAATAAATACCACAAAGGTGAACTTTCATCTTTGAAGTGCGGTATAAAATTATTATCTCTGTAAGGGGTTGCCAATGCTAAATAAAGACTTAGAACTAACTTTGAACACCGCGTTTCGTGAAGCGCGTACACGTCGTCATGAGTTTATGACCGTAGAGCATCTTTTATTAGCTCTACTCGATAATCCATCAGCTGGAGAAGCGCTTAATGCGTGTGGTGTTGACATTTCTGGATTAAAAACAGAGTTACTTGAATTTATTGATGAAACCACACCGGTTATTCCTGATTTAGAAGAAGAACGCGAAACTCAACCAACGCTTGGTTTTCAGCGTGTATTACAGCGCGCGGTATTTCATGTGCAATCTTCGGGAAAAAATGAAGTGACTGGTGTAAATGTGCTGGTGGCTATTTTTTCTGAGCAAGAAAGCCAGGCAGTTTATTTACTTAAAAAGAATGATATTTCTCGCCTTGATATTGTTAATTTTATTTCTCATGGGATTGCCAAAGGTGACGACGAATTAGGCGATGATACTGACGATATACATGAAGAAGTGCAAGAAGTTGCCAGTGAAGAAGCGAGTAAGCTCGACAGCTTCACCACTAATCTCAACATACAAGCCAAAGAGGGCAACATTGACCCTCTAGTTGGTCGTGACAGCGAAGTAGAGCGCACTGTACAGGTGTTGTGTCGTCGTAAAAAGAACAACCCATTACTGGTTGGTGAAGCTGGCGTGGGTAAAACCGCTATCGCTGAGGGTTTAGCGTATCGAATTGTTAACGAGCAAGTGCCTGAAGTTATTGCTGATGCGGTTGTTTACTCATTAGATATGGGCGCTTTGCTTGCAGGTACTAAATACCGAGGCGATTTTGAGAAGCGCTTTAAAAGCTTATTAAAAGAGCTGCAAGCAAAACCAGGCTCTATTTTATTTATAGATGAAATTCATACCATTATCGGTGCAGGTGCTGCATCGGGTGGGGTAATGGATGCCTCAAACTTAATTAAACCGCTACTTTCTAGTGGACAATTGCGTTGTATGGGTTCTACCACCTATGGTGAGTACAAAAACATTTTTGAGAAAGACCGTGCCTTGGTACGTCGCTTTCAAAAAATTGATGTGCTTGAGCCCAGTGTGGAAGACACCACTAAAATTCTTAACGGCTTAAAAGAGCGTTATGAAGCACACCATGGTATTCGTTACACGCAAAAAGCGTTGAAGGCGGCAGCCGAGCTTAGCGCTAAGTACATTAACGAACGTCATCTGCCTGATAAAGCGATTGATGTTATTGATGAAGCGGGTGCAAGCCAACGCTTGTTACCTACCTCTAAACGTAAAAAAACGATTGGTGTTTCTGATATCGAGCTGATTGTGTCAAAAATGGCGCGTATCCCGCCACAAAATGTATCATCGTCTGATAAAGAAACGCTGAAAAACTTAGACCGTAACTTAAAAATGTTAGTGTTTGGGCAAGATCAGTCTATTGATGCATTAACTTCTGCTATTCGTTTGTCGCGTTCAGGTTTAGCGAATGAGAACAAACCCGTAGGCTCATTCTTATTTGCAGGCCCAACGGGGGTCGGTAAAACTGAGGTTACCAAGCAATTAGCTAAATGTATGGGTGTTGAGTTTATTCGTTTTGATATGTCTGAATATGTTGAGCGCCATGCGGTGAGCCGTTTAATTGGTGCGCCTCCGGGTTATGTTGGTTTTGAACAAGGCGGCTTACTAACAGAAGCGGTCATTAAAAATCCACACGCTGTTGTACTTTTGGATGAGATTGAAAAAGCCCATCCAGATATCTACAACATTTTATTGCAAGTTATGGATCACGGTACGCTAACTGATAATAATGGCCGTAAAGCCGACTTTAGAAACGTCGTAGTCGTGATGACCACTAATGCCGGCGTGCAAGAAACCACACGTAAGTCGATTGGCTTTAGTGAGCAAGACCATACGCACGATGCAATGGGTGAAATTAATAAAGTATTTTCACCAGAATTTAGAAACCGCTTAGATAACATTATTTGGTTTAATCACCTCGATAAAGAAGTTATTTTACAAGTGGTTGATAAGTTTGTTGTGGAGCTTCAAGCGCAACTAGACAAGAAATCAGTTAATCTTGAGCTGACGTCTAAAGCACGTGAATGGTTGGCTGACAAAGGCTATGACAAAGCAATGGGCGCACGCCCTATGGCACGTGTTATTCAGGAAGACCTTAAAAAGCAATTAGCAAACGAAATACTGTTTGGCGAGCTAATCTCTGGCGGTACAGTAAAAGTATCGGTTAAAGATAAAAAGCTGCGTTTTGATTACGAAAGTGATTTAACCCCAGCCTAATGGTCGTTATACAAAAGCCTGCTTTGCGCAGGCTTTTGTATTTGCCAAAGAAATAGACAACAAAAAACCCAGCAAAGGCTGGGTTTTTTGTTTATTAAATGTAATTACTGGCGAGTATCCATTAATTACATTTAATAAACGCTTAAAGCTAGTTTGCACTAGCCAAAAACTAAATCTCGTTTACGCACTTACTTAGCGAGCACGGAATACGATACGACCTTTCGATAAATCGTAAGGAGTCATTTCTACCGTTACTTTATCGCCGGTTAAAATACGGATATAGTTTTTGCGCATTTTACCTGAAATATGAGCCACAACTACGTGACCATTTTCTAGCTCAACTCGGAACATTGTATTTGGTAAAGTATCAAGGACTGTCCCTTGCATTTCGATTACGTCTTCTTTCGCCATGTTTAGCGTAACACCTCTTTAATAGTTAAACGCTGCAGATTTTGCCCAAAATACGCCAATAAGTAAAGGCGCAGGAGCTATTTTTGTAAATTAAATAGCCAGCCACTGGTCATTGCACTGTTTTTGAGCAGGTAAAAACTGCGTTTTATAGTTCATTTTGTCGCATTCATCTATTTGATAGCCTAAATAAACAAATTGTTTTTGTTGCAGTTTAGCAAATTTAAGTTGCTGTAATATCATTACAGTGCCTAAACTAAAGTGCTCATAGTCAGGGTCAAAAAATGTATAAATTGCCGAAATAGCGTTGTCCATACAATCAGTTACAGCAACAGCCACTAAGTTATCTTGATCCCAAAGCTCAATAAAAGTAATGGTTAACCAACTACAAAACAAAAAGCTTTGAAATTGTGATTTATCAGGTGGATACATACTACCGTCTTGGTGGCGCAAGCTAATGTATTTACTGTAAAGTGGATAGTATTGTTCGCGTTCAACTTGAGAATATTTTACCTCAAAGCGGTTTTTTGCTTTGTTAAGTTTACGTTTTTGCGATTTTGTCGGCATAAACTCATCAGCTAAAACGCGCACAGAACTACATGCGCTGCAAATAGGGCAGTGCGGACGGTAAATTTGGTTACCACTGCGACGAAAGCCTAATGCTAACAATGACTCAAATTTAGTACTACTGTAACAACTCGGATCGAGTATGACCAACAGTTGCTCTTGGCGGTTAGGCAAATAACTGCATTCAAATGGTTGGCTTAGACCAATACGAGCGGGAAGTTGTTCATTCATAAATCGCGATTAGCTCCTGTGGCTGCCACATACTGGCAGCTGGGGTGTAACACTGTGCTTTATTAAGTTTAGTTAAAAATTCTTCACGTGGAATAACGCTAGCACCTAACGACATTAAATAAGGATTTTCTAATTGGCAATCAATAAAGTGCGCATTATGGCGTTTAAGCCAATTAACCAGCGCCCACATAGCCAGTTTGGAGCAATTTGTTTGATGATGAAACATTGATTCACCACAAAAAACACCGGTTTGCATGATGCCATATAAGCCACCTGCAAGCTCTCCCTCGCGCCAAACTTCTAAACTATGAGCAAGGCCATGGTGATGGGCATTAATGTACGCCTGTTGCATTTGTGGGGTGATCCAGGTGCCATCGGTATCAATACGCTGATCGCGACATGCTTCTATCACTTCTTCAAAGGCATGGTTTATGGTTACGGTGACCGGGTGCTTT
The DNA here is from genome assembly GCF_000764215.1 of Pseudoalteromonas sp. ND6B. Classification (NCBI taxonomy): domain Bacteria; kingdom Pseudomonadati; phylum Pseudomonadota; class Gammaproteobacteria; order Alteromonadales; family Pseudoalteromonadaceae; genus Pseudoalteromonas; species Pseudoalteromonas sp. ND6B. The sequence continues at coordinate 131,459 of NZ_JQFL01000001.1, read as the reverse complement.
TTTAAATGTTTTCGTAGGCTTTTACTAACATGAAAGTCATTGAGCTCAACAATACCCCGCTCACTAGGCGACCACCACATAATTGGCTCGTGCTCACTAAACCACGGAAAAATACCTTGGCTGTAGGCATTTTTTAATCGCGCTACCGACAAGCATCCACCAATGGCAAGTAAACCATCGGGATCATCTAATGCATGGTTGGGATCAGGAAAAGCAAAGTGGCTTTGAGCGAGTTGATAGAGTTGTTTAGTCATAACACCGATTGAATAACTGCATGGTCAAGGTAAAGTGTAACCTGTTGCTTTAAAATCACAAACCACAAATTATTGTGTTGTCCATAGGGTTGAGCAGGGCTTACATTCCTGTTAGGTAAATTTTAGACATAAAAAAAGCGCGTTAAAAAACGCGCTTAATTAAATGGTAAACTAATCGAATTAGCTAACCACTTTTACAGGTACTGCTTGTCCAGCGTTAAACTTAGTTGTCATTGCTTCTTCAACAGGTGTAAACGAGGTAAGGTCAATACCTTCAACCGCAGACTTATACTCTTCGATAGTCGGGAAACGACCAAGTACAGTAGAAAGTACTACAACCGGCGTAGAACCTAGTAGTGACTCACCTTTTTTCTCAGATGTATCGGCTACTACACGGCCTTGGAACAGACGAGTTGATGTTGCGATAACAGTGTCACCAGGTTCAGCTTTTTCTTGGTTACCCATACATAAGTTACAACCAGGGCGTTCTAGGTATAGGATATTTTCATACTTAGTACGTGCCGCTGTTTTTGGTTTTTCATCGTCAAATTCAAAACCTGCGTATTTAGCAAGAATATCCCAGTCGCCTTCCGCTTTAAGCTCATCAACAATGTTGTATGTTGGTGGCGCAACAACTAATGGTGCTTTGAATGAGATAGAACCGTTTTTCTTTTCTAGGTTACGCAGCATATGAGCAATAATTTTCATATCGCCTTTGTGAACCATACACGAACCAACGAAACCTAAATCAACAGGTTTGTCGTTGTAAAAAGAAACAGGGCGGATCACATCGTGAGTATAACGCTTAGAGACGTCATCGTTGTTCACGTCTGGATCGGCAATCATTGGCTCAACGATTTGGTCCAAATCAACCACAACTTCTGCGTGGTATTTAGCGTTGTCGTCTGGAGAAAGTGCTGGCTCTTCACCAGATTGAATACCTGCAATACGTTTGTCAGCTAAGTCGATTAGACCTTGTAGCGTTTGCGCTTCGTTATCCATACCTTTGTTGATCATGATTTGGATACGTGATTTAGCAAGTTCAATTGACTTAATTAGCGTTTCATCATTTGAAATACAGATTGACGCTTTCGCTTTCATTTCTGCAGTCCAGTCAGTGAAAGTAAACGCTTGGTCAGCCATTAGGGTACCAATATGCACTTCAATGATACGACCTTGGAATACGTTTTCGCCACCAAATTGCTTAAGCATTTGCGCTTGCGTTGCATGTACAACGTCGCGGAAATCCATGTGCTTAGCCATTTTGCCTTTAAACGTCACTTTAACTGAATCAGGAATCGGCATCGCTGATTCACCGGTTGCAAGTGCAACAGCAACAGTACCTGAATCGGCACCAAAGGCAACGCCTTTAGACATACGAGTATGCGAGTCACCACCGATGATGATAGCGCGATCATCAATTGTAATGTCGTTCAATACTTTGTGAATAACGTCAGTCATTGCATGGTAAACGCCTTTCGGGTCACGTGCAGTGATCAAACCAAACTTATTCATAAACGCCATTAGTTTAGGAATGTTAGCTTGTGCTTTGCTATCCCATACTGATGCAGTGTGACAACCAGACTGATAAGCACCATCAACAAGTGGTGAAATCGTTGAAGCAGCCATCGCTTCTAATTCTTGTGCTGTCATTGGACCGGTTGTATCTTGCGAACCAACGATGTTCACTTTAACGCGAACGTTTGAGCCTGCATGAAGTGGTGTATCAGATAGAACACCTACCGCATTACGGTTAAAGATTTTTTCAACCGCTGTTAAGCCTTGGCCTTCATGTGAAATTTCTTTTGAAGGTGCATACACAAGAGGAGTTTCAATGCCGAGCGTTTCAGCAGCAAACGTTTGTAGTTTCTTACCAAATACTACAGCGTAAGAACCACCAGCTTTCATGAATTCAACTTTTTGCGGTGTGAACGCTGATGATACATCAACCAGTTCTTTATCACCGTTATAAAGCTTTTTCTCTTTTGTATTGATTGTTAATACAGTACCTGTGGCAACTGAATAAGCTTCTTCAAGCACTGCATCGCCATTTTCATCAGTTACAGTATTGCCGTCTGCATCTACTTTCTTAACCCAGTTTTTAAGATCAAGACCAATACCGCCGGTTACATCAACCGTCGTTAAGAAGATTGGTGCGATACCATTAGTACCTGCAACAACAGGTGCAATGTTGATGAAAGGAACGTATGGACTTGCTTGTTTACCCGCCCAAAGTGCAACGTTATTTACACCAGACATACGAGATGAACCAACGCCCATTGTGCCTTTTTCAGCAATAAGCATTACTTTAGCATTAGGGTGTTTCTTTTGAAGTTCAACGATTTCTTGTTGTGCTTCTTCAGTGATCATACACTTACCGTGTAATTCACGGTCAGCACGTGAGTGTGCTTGGTTACCTGGAGACAGTAAATCAGTTGAGATGTCGCCTTCACCAGCAATGTAAGTTACTACTTCGATTTTTTCTTCGATGTCAGGAAGTTTTGTGAAGAATTCAGCTTTTGAGAAACTCTCTAGTAATTCTTTAGCAATTGCGTTACCTGCTTCGTAGGCCGCTTTTATGCGCTCCATATCAGCATCGTATAAGAATACCTGAGTTTTAAGTACTTCAGCCGCTTGTGCTGCGATTGCTGCGTCATCACCAAATGCTAAATCAATTAGCATTTCAATTGACGGGCCGCCTTTCATGTGTGAAAGCAGTTCAAATGCAAATTCTGGAGTGATCTCTGCAACGTGCTCTTCACCTAAAATGATTTCTTTTAGAAACTGTGCTTTAACGCCCGCAGCACTAGTTGTTCCAGGTAAAGTATTATAAATAAAGAAATGCAGTGAATCTTTACGGTGCTCGTTATTAGTATCTTTAATTTGATTAATTATTTCTGATACTAGTTCAGCGCTATCGATTGGTTGTGGGCTTAATCCAAGCTCCGTTTTACGGGTTTGGATTTCTTCCATATATTTTGTATACAAACTCATAGAAAACTCTCGGTAATTTACTTGATATGAAGTTAAGCATTTTAACTGATTTTACAGTTGCTAGTAATGCCTAAATGAATAAAGCTTTTATTCCTGACGATAATTATAGCTAGTTTTACTTATATAATTTGACGGTATTTGTTGCTCACCCTTAGATCCTATCGCACCTAAGCCATTAATTGTATAAATAAAACTAATTTCAATTATAAGTACAATGAATTTTGGTGTTAGTCCAGTTATGTTTGGGCACAAAAAAGGGCTGAAAATTCAGCCCTTTTCTAATTTAGATTCTAAATTACAGATTATCTAAAAAGCGTTCTGCATCAAGTGCAGCCATACAGCCAGTACCCGCAGAAGTGATTGCTTGACGATAAATATGATCAGACACATCACCGGCAGCAAATACGCCTGGCACACTAGTTTGTGTTGCATTACCGTTAAGACCAGACTCAACTACTAAGTAGCCGTCTTTCATTTCTAGCTGACCTTCAAACATATCGGTGTTTGGCTTATGGCCAATGGCAATAAACACACCCGCTAAATCAAGTTCTTCAGTAGCATCTGATGCCACATCTTTAATGCGAACGCCGGTAACACCCATTTGGTCACCAAGCACTTCATCAAGTGTACGGTTGTAGTGCATGACAACGTTACCGTTTGCTGCTTTTTCAGCAAGGCGGTCAGCAAGAATTTTTTCACTACGGAAACTATCACGACGGTGAATAACATGAACTTCATCAGCAATGTTAGATAGGTATAACGCTTCTTCAACCGCTGTATTACCACCACCAACAACCGCTACTTTTTGACCTTTATAGAAAAAGCCGTCACAGGTTGCACAAGCTGAAACGCCACGACCTTGGAAATTAGTCTCAGACTCTAAGCCTAAATATTTCGCAGAGGCACCTGTTGCAATGATTAAAGCATCACAGGTGTAAGTACCTTGGTCACCGGTTAGTGTGAAAGGGCGCTTAGATACGTCAACTTTATTGATGTGGTCGAACACAATTTCAGTTTCAAAGCGTTCTGCATGCTCTTTCATACGATCCATTAATGCAGGACCAGTTAAACCGTGTGCATCGCCAGGCCAGTTTTCAACTTCAGTGGTGGTTGTTAGCTGGCCACCTTGTTGAATACCTGTAATTAAAACAGGGTTTAAATTAGCACGTGCAGCGTAAACTGCAGCTGTATAGCCTGCAGGGCCCGAACCTAAAATAAGTAACTTACAATGTTTTGCTTCAGTCATGATCTTTTCCTAAACGTTTAATACGGTTTTAATGCGCCCGATTCTAAGAAAAACAAGCAGGAAGTAAATAAAAGATGAGATTATTTTTTTTCGCAAATTCCGAAGCTGTTCATTAATGTGTACTAGCAAATGACTTACAAGCAGTGCTCGACTAATAAATAGACTGTTAGCCAATAAAATGACGTTAATTCATGACCAGCCTGATTTTTTTTGTTATCTTTTAACTAATTTTGATTTGTCACTGCTTAATTATGTGACCTAAGTGAATAGGCAACTATGTTATTTTGGCAAGAGAAACCCGCATTTGGGTTGACTTCAAAAGACGTTAACGTCTTAACCAATGCGCAAGAATACCGTACGCAATTGTTAGATTTAATTGCCAACGCAAAAAAACGAATTTATATCACCACACTTTACTTACAAGATGATGAAGCGGGTCGTGAAATATTAGCTGCGCTGCACAGTGCTTCGTTAGCTAATCCTGCGCTTGAGATAAAAGTATTGGTGGATTTTCATCGTGCGCAACGCGGTTTAATTGGAGCTGAAAAGTCAGAGGGCAATGCAAGCTTATATTGCGACGATTTAGAAAAATTTAATTCAAACGTTCAAGTGTATGGTGTCCCCGTAAAGGCAAAAGAACTGTTTGGGGTGTTACATTTAAAAGGCTTTGTTATTGACGACACACTGCTCTACAGCGGTGCCAGTTTAAATAATGTGTATTTGCAATATAGCGACCGATACCGGCTCGATCGCTACTTTTTAGTATCGCAAAGCGAATTATGTGACTCAGTAGTCGATTTTATCGAATCAACTTTATTAAGTTCTGAAGCGGTACCAAGAATTGATCAACGACCGCTTAAACGTATGGCTGACTTTAAGCTTGAACAAAAGCAACTTATGCGTGAGCTTAAATCGGCAAGTTATAAAAATGCGCAAGAGTTTAATACCCATGCAATGGGTATTCGTTTATTTTTAGGGTTAGGCCGTCGTAATAACGAGCTCAATCGCTTAATTAAAGCGTTATTTGATACCACCGAGCAAGAGTTGGTGTTATACACGCCGTATTTTAATTTTCCAGCGCCTTTAATGCGCTCTTTACGTCGCTTATTAAAGCAAGGTAAGCAGGTTACTATTGTGGTGGGCGATAAAACCGCAAACGATTTTTATCTGCCACCTAGCGAGCCATTTAGTAAAATTGGTGCACTGCCTTATTTATACGAAACTATTTTGCACAAGTTTGTAAAATCGCAAAAACGCCACATAGATAATGGCAACCTAAACGTATACCTGTGGAAACACGAGAGTAACTCGTTCCATCTAAAAGGGATTTGCTGCGACCGTAAAGTGCATTTACTTAGCGGGCATAACCTAAATCCGCGCGCGTGGGGGCTCGATATCGAAAATGGCATCCTGATAGAAGATCCTGAACAATCTATCATGCGCGATATTGATAATGAACGCCAAGAAATTTTAAAGCATTGTCGTCGTTTAACCGGCCCTGATGATTTAGAAACCATGGACGATTACCCGCAGCCGGTGAAAAAACTGCTTGGTCAAGCTAAGCGCGTAAAAGTCGATTTTATTATTAAACGATTTATATAATACGAGGGTCTGTTGACCACAGACCCTAAAATTTAGATACAAAAAAAGCAGCTAATTAGCTGCTTTTTTAATGCTTATACCTAAATAATGACTTAGGTATAAGCGGTAACTATTATTGTTACGCGTTTTCTACTGCAGTACGTGGGTCAACATATTCCATGTTGAACGCTTCAGCTACTTCTTTGTATGTTACTTGGCCTTTAATTACGTTTAAGCCTTTTAAGAAGTGAGCGTCATCTAATAGTGCTTTTTTGTAACCTTTGTTTGCAAGGTTAATGATGAACGGTAATGTTGCATTATTAAGTGCAAACGTCGATGTACGTGGAACAGCACCAGGCATGTTAGCAACACAGTAGTGAACAACTTCATCAACGATGAAAGTAGGATCAGCGTGCGTAGTTGCTTTAGAGGTTGCAATACAACCACCTTGGTCAATCGCAACATCAACAATAGCAGCACCTGGCTTCATTGCTTTAATGTGTTCAGCAGTCACTAGTTTAGGTGCAGCAGCACCTGGGATAAGCACGCCACCAATTACTAGGTCAGCTTCTAGTACGTGCTTTTCAAGCGCGTCAGCTGTTGAGTAAATAGCTTTAACTTTGTTACCAAACTGTGCGTCTAGTGCACGTAGTACGTCGATGTTACGGTCAAGTACAACAACCTCAGCACCTAAGCCAACCGCCATTTGTGCAGCGCTACGACCAACCATGCCGCCACCAATAACAACAACTTTGGCTGGCTCAACACCTGGTACACCACCTAGTAACATACCACGACCGTGGTTTGCTTTTTCTAGCGCTTGTGCACCTGCTTGAATAGACATACGACCCGCTACTTCACTCATTGGTGCCAATAGTGGTAAACCGCCGCGTGCGTCAGTCACTGTTTCATAAGCAATACAGATTGCTTTACTTTTAACAAGGTCTTCAGTTTGTGGAAGATCCGGTGCAAGGTGAAGGTAAGTGAAAAGAATTTGGTCTTCACGTAACATTGCACGTTCAACAGCTTGTGGCTCTTTTACCTTGATGATCATTTCTGCTTTTGCAAAAACGTCAGCAGCTGTTTCTAAAATTTCAGCACCTGCTTGAACATAATCATCATCTGTAAAACCAATGCCCATACCAGCGTTAGTTTCAACAATCACTTGGTGACCGTGATTTACAAGTTCGCGAACACTCGCAGGAACCATACCTACACGGTACTCATGGTTTTTAATTTCTTTAGGTACACCAATAATCATAATTTTGCCTTGTTAGAACGGGATAAAAATTTTTCACTATTATATTCATGCTAGGGTAGTGTGTCTCACCTTTTTTTAAGGTCTTTGTAGTGTTAGTATCTGTTAAATCGATTTTATTAGAATAAAAAACTAAAAAGCTATGCATAACTTATTAGACCGTATTGATCGCAAGATTTTAGTCGAATTACAACTCGATGGCCGCCTGTCAAATGTTGAACTGGCCCGACGAGTTGGCCTAAGCGCCACGCCCTGTCTAGAGCGAGTGAAAAAGCTCGAACGAGAAGGGTATATTTTAGGCTACAAAGCCGTGGTTGATCCTGCCAAGCTTGGTCAAGGGCTTTCTGTGTATGTGGAAGTAACCATTACCAAAACATCGCCCGATGTATTTGAAGAGTTCAGTGCTGCTGTTAGAAAGCACGAAGAAATTATAGAATGTCATTTGGTTTCGGGTAATTTCGACTTTTTATTAAAAACCCGAGTTAACGATATGTCAGAATACCGAGGCGTGCTCGGTGATATACTATTAAAGCTGCCTAATGTGAGTGAAAGCCGCACTTATGTAGTCATGGAAGAAGTAAAAGGTGAAGAGGGCGTCGTTATTCGTCCTTTTGTTGCTTAATGATAGAGTAACAGCCTTTAATATACTTTTATTGTTGCAGCCAACTTTGCTTTTTTAATAAGTGTACGACTAAATAATAAAAACTTGTTCATAATCAGGCCATCATGGTTAAGATAAAGTGCATCAAAATACATTTCCTGCTAAGGTATTCTATTGCCAAGTGAGTGTAAAAAATAATAATGAGGGATAGGTAATTATGCGCCTAAACGGTGTACAAAGACTATTAGAAACGGGGCTCATCGTCAGCACCTTTGCAGCGGTATTTATTTTATGTGCTTTAATTAGTTTTCATCCAGCCGATCCGGCTTGGTCGCAAACGGGTGAATTTACCAACGTACAAAATATTACGGGTACAGCGGGCGCGTGGGTGGCCGACATACTATTACTTACCTTTGGCTGGCTTGCCTATTTTGTGCCAGCGGCTATTCAGCTGCTAGGTTACTTGGTGTTTAAGCAGCCACACCGCATTTTACAACTCGATTACACCACACTTGGATTACGCATTATTGGTTTTGCGCTGTTTATTACCTCAGCAACCGCTATTAGCAGTATTAATTTTGATGATATTTATAACTTTTCATCCGGTGGGGTAGTGGGTGATGTGATTGCATCCGCCATGATGCCAGCGTTTAATTTTACCGGTACCTCTATTTTACTACTGTGTTTCTTTTTTGCAGGATTAACCTTATTAACAGGCGTTTCGTGGGTACAATTTGTTGATTACTTGGGTGATTTAATTGTTAGGTTATATCGCTTTTTGGTGACCTATGCCCGAGGCTGGATGCAACGCGAACGCATTGCAGGTAAAGTACAAGACGAGCAACCCGATGCCTATTTTGAAAACGATACACACCAACAAGAACCTGAACTTGCTGATAAAAAAGCAGATAAACCAAAAGCACTCGATAAACCAGCAACTAAGGTTAATGCCCCTCAAGACGACGAGTTTATGCCGTTTGACGAGCTTGACCAAATACTCGATCAAGAAATTAGCTTTAGCGCCATAGACGATGAACCGATGGACACCGAGGCAGCACTTAACGCGCTGGATCAAAGCCCAGTGGTTGAACCTGAAAAACCAGCAACAACCGTAGTTTCGCCAGCAAGGCCAATTAACAAGCCAAAATCAGAGTTTCAACCGCCGCCAACTGCCAAAGAGAAGTTTGAGCAATTATTAGAGCAAGAGCCACCTCCGGGGCCATTGCCGTCATTGGATTTACTCGACAGACCTGACAAAGCAAAAAACCCAATTTCGCAAGAAGAGCTCGATAGCGTATCACGCCTTGTAGAAACAAAACTACTCGACTTTAACGTGCAAGCCACTGTGGTTGGGGTTTACCCCGGGCCTGTTGTTACTCGTTTTGAGCTTGATTTAGCACCGGGTATTAAGGTGTCTAAAATTACAGGGCTGTCAAAAGATTTAGCGCGTTCACTTTCGGCAATTAGTGTGCGCGTGGTTGAAGTTATTCCTGGTAAAACCTATATCGGTATTGAGCTGCCTAATAAATACCGTGAAATTGTACGTTTATCAGAAGTCATAAACGCACCTAAGTTTGAGCAAAACCCATCGCCACTGACCATGGTGCTAGGTAAAGACATTGCAGGGCAACCTGTGTGTGCCGACTTAGGTAAAATGCCACATTTATTAGTTGCCGGTACAACCGGTTCAGGTAAGTCAGTGGGCGTTAATGTAATGATATTAAGCTTACTGTATAAATCGGGCCCTGAAGATGTTCGCATGATCATGATTGACCCGAAAATGCTTGAGCTTTCTGTTTACGAAGGCATTCCGCATTTATTGTGTGAAGTTGTGACCGACATGAAAGAAGCCGCTAACGCACTGCGTTGGTGTGTAGGTGAAATGGAACGCCGTTATAAGCTGATGTCGGCTTTAGGTGTGCGTAACTTAAAAGGGTACAACCAAAAAGTAATGGAAGCCAAAGAAGCGGGCTACCCAATTATGGATCCATTATTTAAAGACACCGACGGCATGAAAGACGGCCCAGATGAGCTGGATAAATTACCCAGCATAGTGGTGGTTATTGACGAATTTGCCGACATGATGATGATTGTAGGTAAAAAAGTTGAAGAGTTAATTGCCCGTATAGCGCAAAAAGCGCGTGCTGCGGGTATCCATTTAATTTTGGCAACGCAGCGTCCGTCGGTTGATGTAATAACCGGTTTAATTAAAGCGAATATACCTACACGTATGGCGTTTCAGGTATCAAGTAAAATAGACTCGCGCACCATACTGGATCAACAAGGCGCAGAAAACTTATTAGGCATGGGTGACATGCTTTATTTACCGCCAGGTACCAGTGTACCTGAGCGTGTGCATGGCGCGTTTGTAGACGACCATGAAGTACATGCTGTGGTAAACGATTGGAAAGCCCGTGCTAAACCAAATTACATAGACGAGATTTTAAATGGCGATGCCACGGAAGATATTCTATTACCAGGGGAAGCCAGTGAAAATGGCGATGAAGAGTCAGATCCGTTATACGACGAAGCGGTCGCCTTTGTAATAGAAACCGGTAAAGTATCGGTATCATCAGTGCAACGTAAATTACGTGTAGGCTATAACCGTGCTGCACGTTTAGTAGAACAAATGGAAACATCAGGTATCGTGAGTGCACCAGGACACAACGGCGCGCGCGATGTATTAGTACCTAATGGAGCAAATTAATGAAAAAATTAAGTAGTTTATTATTGGTATTGGGCAGTTTAGTGGCGATGCCAAGCTTTGCTGACGACAGCCAAGCATTACAAGATAAGTTATCGACCTTAAAAAGCTTTAAAGCACAATTTAAACAAAACGTAACCGACGGTGAAGGCCAACTGGTAATGCAAGGTCAAGGCAATATTGCGTTGCAACAGCCATTAATGATCCGCTGGCAGCAAACTAACCCAGACGACACTTTATTTGTATCAAACGGCGATAAAACCTATTACTTTGATAGCTTTGCTGAGCAAGTAACCATTATGAAAACCAGCGGTTTAATTGACTCAACGCCGTTTATATTGCTCACCTCTAAAGACCCAGCGCAATGGGAAAAATACAGCGTGATCGCTACCGATTTAGGCTTTAGCATTACCCCAAATAAAGGCGTAGAAAGCCAAGTAGAGCAGCTTGATATTACTTTTGCTGATAACGAGCAAGGGCTTGCAAAACTGGTAGTTAAAGATAACTCAGGCCAGCTGTCTGCGTTTACATTTAGCAATGCACAGGTTAATACTGAGCTTGATAAAACAACTTTTGAATTTACCCCGCCAGTGGGTGTAGAAATAGACGATCAGAGTAACGGTGAGTAATTTAGGATTTAACTTTGGGCCCGATGTGCGCCCACTCGCTGCGCGTATGCGTCCTTTATCGCTTAACGATTACATAGGGCAGCAACATTTACTCAGCGCTGATAAACCTCTTCATCAAGTGATAGTAGCAGGGCGCTGCCATAGTTTAATTTTATGGGGGCCGCCGGGGGTAGGTAAAACTACGCTGGCGCAAATTATTGCCAACCATGCAGACGCTGAACTAATTCAAATGTCGGCAGTAACCGCTGGCGTAAAAGATATTCGCGATAGCGTAACCCAAGCGCGCGATAACTTACAAAGCCGTGGTCAGCGCACTTTGATGTTTGTTGACGAGGTACACCGCTTTAATAAATCTCAGCAAGACGCGTTTTTACCGCATATTGAAGATGGCACTTTTATATTTGTAGGCGCCACCACCGAAAACCCCTCGTTTGCGCTTAATAATGCGATTTTATCTCGCGCAAGGGTGTATGTATTAAAATCCTTGCAGGAAAGCGATTTATACACAGTAATAGAGCGCGCACTCAAACAAGACGAACAACTTAGCCAAAAGCAAATCGTGATTGCAGATAACGCCAAACAAGCGCTGTGCCAAGCAAGCGGTGGCGATGCTCGTAAAGTGCTTAATTTACTCGAGCAAGCAGTCGATTTAACCACTGAGCAAAACGGCAAGTACAACGTAGACGAACAGGTACTGAGCCAAGTTCTTCCCACGCATTTAGCTAAATACGATAAAGGCGGCGATGAATTTTACGATTTAATTTCGGCGTTTCATAAATCGGTGCGAGGCAGTTCGCCCGATGGTGCGCTTTATTGGTACTGCCGTATTTTAGCCGGTGGCGGCGACCCGCTTTATGTTGCAAGGCGCTTATTAGCAATTGCTACAGAAGACATCGGCAACGCCGATCCGCGCGCAATGGAAGTGGCTTTAAACGCATGGGATATTTTTCAGCGTGTTGGCCCAAGCGAAGGTGAGCGCGCCATTGCACAGGCCACTTTATACTTGGCTAGTGCACCTAAAAGTAATGCGGTTTATATGGCGTTTAATCAAGCCAAACAAGACGCTAAAAACGAGCCAAGCTACCCGGTACCAGAGCATTTACGTAATGCCCCCACCAATTTAATGAAAGACTTAGGTTATGGCGCAGAGTATCGTTACGCGCATAACGAAGAAGGCGCATTTGCTGCTGGCGAAAAATACCTACCGCCAGAAATGGATGGAAAACAATACTACCAGCCAAGTGATCGTGGACTTGAGCAAAAAATTAAACAAAAGCTCGATTATTTAAAAGAGCGCGACGCACAAAGCCCAATAAAACGTTATGAGCATGATTAAACTTTACATGATGATAGCCCTTGGCGGAGCGTCAGGAGCCTGTTTACGGTTTTTTATTAGCGAAACCATGCTAAAACTCCTCGGTAGGGGATTCCCTTTTGGCACGTTGACGGTTAATATTCTGGGTTCATTGTTGATGGGCATTTTATACGGTTTAATAGATAAACAAGTTATTGCCGTCAGTCCTGCTAAAACCCTCATCGGAATTGGCTTTTTAGGTGCGTTAACCACCTTTTCAACATTCTCAATGGATTCGTTGTTGTTATTACAACAAGGTCACTTTATTAAAATGGCCCTCAATATCATCTTAAACGTGATGGTGTGTATTTTTATGGCTTGGCTGGGCCTTCAGCTAGTAATGCAAAAAGGTTAAAAAACTAACATGTTAGATTCTAAATATTTACGTCAAGATGTCGAACAAACTGCAGCACGTTTAGCCGCACGTGGTTATGAGCTAGATGTAGCGGTAGTGACTGAACTTGAAGAAAAACGCAAAACATTACAAGTAAAAACGCAAGAACTTCAAAGTCAACGTAACGCCAGTGCTAAAGCCATTGGCCAAGCAAAAGCAAAAGGCGAAGACGCACAACCATTGCTAGACGCAGTTGCTAACTTAGGCAGCGAATTAGACGCAGCTAAAGCTGAGCAAGACGAAGTGTTAGAAGCAATTAAACAAATTGCCTTAGCAATTCCAAATTTACCGGATGAGTCGGTACCAGAAGGCGCTGACGAAGACGACAACGTAGAAATTTTAACTTGGGGTACACCTAAAAAGTACGATTTTGAAGTTAAAGACCACGTTGACGTAGGGCAAGACCTAAACGGCCTAGACTTTGAAATGGGCGTTAAAATTAGTGGCGCACGTTTTACCGTAATGCGCGGCCAAGTAGCACGTATGCACCGTGCACTTACCCAATACATGCTAGACACCCACACAGATAAAAACGGCTACACAGAAATGTATGTACCGTACTTAGTTAATAGCGCAAGCCTTTACGGTACGAGCCAATTACCTAAGTTTGCGGGCGATTTATTCCACACATTAGGCTTAGTAAACGATGATGGCGAGCAACAACCGGGCTTTAGCTTAATTCCTACAGCAGAAGTACCGCTTACTAACAGCGCACGTGATGAAATTTACGAAGAAAGCGATTTACCTATTCGCTTAACAGCGCACACACCATGTTTTAGAAGTGAAGCAGGCAGCTACGGTCGCGATACACGCGGTTTAATCCGTCAGCACCAGTTTGATAAAGTTGAACTAGTACAACTTGTAAAACCAGAAGATTCAATGCAAGCACTCGAAGAGCTAACAGGCCATGCTGAGCAAATACTACAAGCACTAGAATTACCATACCGTAAAGTGATTTTATGTATGGGCGACATGGGCTTTGGTGCAGCAAAAACATACGATTTAGAAGTATGGTTACCAGCGCAAGACACGTATCGCGAAATTTCATCGTGTTCAAACATGGTCGATTTCCAAGCACGCCGTATGCAAGCACGTTTTCGTCGTGAAGGCGCTAAAAAACCAGAATTACTACATACACTAAATGGTTCAGGTTTAGCGGTTGGCCGCACACTTGTAGCAATACTAGAAAACTACCAACAAGCCGACGGCTCAGTAGTCGTACCAGAAGTACTTCGCCCATACATGGGTGGACTTGAAGTGATTGGGAAAGCTTAAAGTACTAGCTGTCAGCTGTCAGTTTTTAGCCATAAGCTTTAGAAAGAAAGCCGCTGTTTGTAATGAACAGCGGCTTTTTTGTTGTGGGTTCAGGAAAAAGGTGAAAGGGAAAAGGTTCAAGGAGAAAGGCTCAAGGCGAAAATAAAAGTCTAAGTTATGCTATTTGTCAGTAAAAATAATACACCTGCCTCTATTGTTTATTTGCACAACACTTTTTGTCTAATATTACTGAACTCCACCATTTTGGTGTTTTTCTACATTCCGTAAATTTAGGTGAGAGCTAACTAATTGTTTACAAAAGTTTATTCGCTGGTTACATTAGATTAATTGTAATATTTAGACATTTTTCGGTTTATAAAACGACAAATGTCGTAGACAAAGTTGTTATAAATTCAAGGAGCCTGATAGCAATGGAGCAGTTATTGGAAATATTCATCACATCAACATTGTTGATTGGAGCGCTAACTTTTTTATCAAAAAAACTTATTGAGAGTTATTTCAAAACTCGTGAAAAAGAGTCAGAGCTGATGATAAAAAACCAATTTGATAAGGATGTTATTGAGTTTAAGAACTCAATTGAGAAAGAGTCTTTAAGGTATAACATTAAGGTGGCAGGAATTTTTGAACGTCAAGCAAATGTTATTTCTGAGTTATATTCTCAATTATATGATCTTGAGTTTAGTATGGATGTGGCGATAAATCAGGGCACACCTTGGGATGAAAAGTATCAAAAGTTTAAAAGTTGCTACTTTGAACTTAGAGAATATTGGGGTAAAAATAGAATTTTAATCCCACAAAATGTTGATGGCGAGATCGAAAAGTTACTAAAAGACGCTTTCTGGAGTGTGGAAAATTATGGCTCTGGTGAACGTCAATTTTTAGGTCGTGACTTTGAAGCTGGCACCGAGAAAAAGGAAGAAGCTTTAAAACTTAAAGAGTCGATACCTGTCATAATGGAGCAATTGCGAAGCTCATTTAGGTGTATGATCGGAGTTGACGACTAAATAATTTAAAACAAGGCCGTAAGACCGTGGACACAAAACAGCAGGCTTGTGCTCCTTCGTCGCCAATTTTAGCTAGCTATTTTGCGCCGTTTACGGCAAGCGTTAGCAATCCGTATTACCCGCAATTAGGAGTCTACATTGGGTTATCATTCAGATTTAATGATTGATATGTATTCATCACCACAATTATCAGGCTCAGATAAAACCATATGTGCCAATTGTGTTGTAGATGATGCATTAATTGACCTTGTTAAAAGTAACTTATCTTCAAAGTCGTGTTCATATTGTGATGGAGATTATGATGACGAAGATGAAGAAAGTAATAGTGATGAGCTGATTGCAGCACCTTACGATATTGTAATGGAACGTATATATGAAACTATTTTCCAATATTACGGTGATGCACAAGATGTAGGTATGCCATGGGTTGAAAAAGAATGGCTTATGCCTGAGAACAATATATGGGAAATCATTGGTGAATTTGATCCTGGTTGGTTAGGGAACTTTTGCGAAGACTTGATTGATAGCTCAGATCCAAGTTTATATTTGGTGGAACATGTAGATAATGATTGGTCAACTGAGAGTCCTGCATCAGCATTATTTTATGGGTGGTCAGCTTTTAAAGAACAAGTACTACATAAAACTAGATATTTATTTTTAAGCGAACCAGAAGATAAATATTCATCGGGCAGACCTGATTATATACCTGTTTCTAATATGATAGATGCCTTAGGCGCACTATGTAATTCTGAAAGTTTAGTTAAAACTATTCCTGCAGGTACGGAATTTTATCGAGTCAGAGTTAATTCAAAAGATGCTAAATTTACAACATTTTCAGAGGTTGGAGTGCCTCCTAAAGGCTTTGCTAGTGCGGGGAGAATGAACCCAGCAGGAATATCATATTTTTATGTAGCGTATGATCAGTTAACCGCAGAAAAAGAAGTAGTAGATAAAGCCACAAAGTGGACGATTGCAAAATTTGAAACGCTTACTGAAATAACTGTTATTGATTTTGTAAATTTGCCTGCAATACCAAGTGTCTTTTCCGAGGGAGCATATGAAACAAGGCAAAATTTATCGTTCTTACATTCTCTTGTTAAAGAATTAACTTTACCTGTTTCAAAAGATGGCATGGAGCATGTTGAATACGTGCCAACTCAAATAATATCCGAGTATTTTAGACATCGTTTTAAAACGCCAGAGCAGACAAGCGTATTAGGCTTAAGGTATCCAAGCGTAAAAAATGAGTCAGGAATTAATATTGCAATTTTTAATTCGGATAATGACTCTTTAGCGCATTTTTTTAAATTGGTGTCCACTGATATTAATTGCTAAAGACATCAGTAAACCAAAGGGGTCAAATCTTGACTTCTGACTTCAGAACTTAAATTTCTCAAAGCGGCTTGATTTAAGCCGTTATTTTTCTCTAAAAGCGCAGCGTTTCCTATCCTCTTTGTGAATAAATCTCTTCATTAAAAAGCACTCAGATAACAACTTAACAGTTAGTTATGTTCTAACTATTTGTTAAATAGTAAATTATCTTTGGATTTTGTTTCTTTATAACTTATTCTATGTACCTCATTGGCGGGTTAATAAGTTGGCGTCATATGCCAAAGGATATTTATGAGTACTAAAAGTAGACGATTACGCAAGAAATTGTATTTAGATGAATTTGCTATTCTAGGTTTTGAATTTACTTGTAATTTAAATGCTACTGAAGCGGAATTTGATTTATTACTAGATGGGCTTTTAGAATTCATCGATAAAAGAAAACTTTGTATTGCTGGTGGAGGTGACTGTAAGTCATTCAGTGGTTTTATTTGTTCTGTTAATCGTTATGGTTCGGCGACTAACCAAGATAGAGCAGACGTTGAGCTTTGGTTAAAGTCTAAAGAAAACATTTCAAATATTGTTGTTAGTCAACTAGTTGATGCAAACTACGCAGTGTAATGATTTATTTAAAGATTATTTGGTTGAAGACCAAAATGAGCAAATATTAACTTCATATATCAGAGCTTAAATTTACAAAAGCGGCTAAAAGGCCGTTATTTTGCATATTAAGCACAGCATGATAAATCGGGTTGCCCCAAGTCAATTCATCATTTTTGTCGGATGGCGTGGCTTCGCCACTTATCCGACCTACCTTAAAAGGTAGGTTGGTTAAGCCGAAGGCGCCACCCAACAGAGTTCTAATTTAGTTACTAATTTATGTGTTTATAACCCTCTAAAAGCAGCGAAATTGTCATGAATGTCATTAGTAACACTACAATAATCACTGACTCTTGAGCTTAATTGTAAAAGAGCGAAGTAAGGTTGAAGTTTTAACGTCATGGTTCTGTCGGGCTTGGTCTATAAATTGTACTTATATTATTCAACAGCTTTTAAGCGTTTTGTAATGGCTTGAAGTTTATCTTCTAGTGTAAAAGACAGGATTAAGGTTTCTTCTACAATGTCTTTCGTTTCATCAACTAACCCTACTAGCTCCGACTCTTGCTCTTCATCTAAGCCTAGGGTGATCATTTTTGATTGTATAGCTTGAGATAAGTCATTAACGAGTATTTTTATTTGTTTATCTTGCTCTGAGCATAGCTTTTTTATGGTACTAAAATCATCAGCAAGTTGGCTTTTGAGGGTGTTTAAAGCTTGTTGACGTATCGTCGCTTTTTCTAATTGTTGTTCAATAAATTCTATCCGGCTTTCTATAATGGTAAGCAAAATAGCAAAGTTATCTCGAAGGCGACCGAGTAAGCCTTCATCCTTTGTATTTATTCCTTTTACAAGCATTGAACAAGCAGGCGCGTTAAATAATAAATTAGAGCTAAATGGAACTATTCGCTTGGCTCTTCTGCCTAGTTCTAGAATTTCTTTTTCCAAGTCAGAAATAGTTTGTTTTGGGAATTGGTGATATTGGTTTGCTACCCTAAACTCTACGCAACAGCTGGCGCCTGCATTAGTAAAATAGCGCTGTACGTTAGCAAATAATGTGTCTAAATCCGTTACCTCAAGATTGTCAGTAAAAAATGTGACTAATTCTCCAAGTTCGCTTGCTTGTTGCATTGATGTAAAAGCGGTAGATGAAGCGACTTCGAACATTTCTTTTAGATTATTTCGCTCTGTAATGCGCAGTTCTACACGCTTTAATTTTTCGTTAAGTTCCTTAAAATCTACTGGCTTGGCAATATAATCATCACCGCCATAGCCATAAGCTGTGAGTTTGTCTTCACTCGATGTTAAGGCTGAAATAAATATAATTTCACAGTCGTCATACGCACCACATTCTTTTATTTCTTTAACCAAGTCGTAACCCGTGAAATCATTACTAAGTAAAATATCCATTAGGACTACTTGAGGCTGATGTTCCTCCATTAAAGCTAATATAGGCTCGCTGCCATCAGATGAGGTAATGTCATGTTGCTTAGATAGGACCATTTCCATGATATTTCTATTTTGGGGGTTATCATCAACGGACAATATTTTCACATGCTCTCCTAAATTTAACTACTCTCATCCTTCTTCAATATAATAGCCATGGAAATGGCTACCCGCAAATAATCGGCTTATGTATATTTTTCATTACTTATTTAAGTGACACAACTTGAAGACTCAATTATGGTAGTTAATTAATTTATGTGTTTATAACCCTATAAAAGCAGCGAAGTTGTCATGAATGTCATTAGCAACACTACAATAATCACTGACTCATTAGCTTCGTGGCATAAGAGCCAATCGACGTTTCAATTTCAAGGTCATGACATTGCATATCATGTGCAAGGTAAAGAGGGCGCGCCGTGTTTATTGCTGATCCATGGTTACCCAACCGCAAGTTGGGATTGGCATAATCAATGGGCTGCGCTCACTCAACACTTTAAGGTATTTACTCTGGATATGCTGGGTTTTGGTTTTAGTGATAAACCGCAAAATGTTACCTACACCATTATTATGCAAGCGGATTTACTGACTCATTTTTTGAATCTGTTCAATGTAAAAGCAACGCATATTTTAAGCCACGATTACGGTGATACAGTAGCCCAAGAGCTACTTGCTAGAAGCAACTTAAATGAGCCGCATGCCATAAAAATACAAAGCGTTTGCTTTCTCAACGGCGGGCTATTCCCTGAAACACATAAACCGGTATTATTGCAAAAGTTGTTACTTAGCCCTATAGGTGCTTTAGTGTCGCGACTTGCAAACTATAAAAGCTTTAAGCGTAATTTTGATAATATATGCGCTACACCACTTGCTGAGAAAGAGCTCAAGGAGTTGTGGCAGTTAATTGCGTATAAACAGGGTAAGCCAGTCATGGCAAAACTGATTTATTACATCACAGAGCGTAAATTACACCGCGCTCGTTGGGTGAGCGCTTTACAACAAGCAGATATACCCATGCGGTTAATTTGCGGTATGGACGACCCTGTTTCGGGTCGTCATATGGTTAAACGTTATCGCGAATTAATCATTAATCCAGATATTATTGAACTAGAAGGAGTAGGACATTACCCGCAATTAGAACAACCAAATCAAGTAATCAAATGCTTTATTGAATTTCATCGGCTAAAGGTGACGCATTAGGTTTTAAAAGTTGGATGTTGAGATAGGTACTCTTGACACTAAAATCTTTGAAAAGTATATTGGACTAGTTAGAGGAACTAATAGAATTGTTAAACAAAAGCATTTTAGCAATTATTACTAATGATAATGGAATATAAAATGGATTCAACAGCTGCGAACCCGCAAAAACAGTCTCTTACGCTCGATATTTTTGAAGAGCATCTTCATAAAGCAATTGATAAACCCACTGTTAATTATCGTATGGTACGGGTAGGGCCCTCTCGAAATGGCCGAGGTACCAAGCTAAAAGTTCATAACGGGGCTCATAAAGCAACTTGGGCTAAAACGACCATTAATAGTCGTTTAAGAACCATCAATATTGATGTTTATCTTAATTTTAAACAAAACAGTTTGCAACAAGGCGATTATCTTAAATTAAAAACGTTGGCTATAGCTGGTATTAAACAATATTGGTCAAATACAATTACAGTGGCGGGTGTGCGTTTTAATGTAATAGTTAATCCTTTACATAAAAGTAGTTCTGATGCCATTCCTGTAGACCTAGAGATAGAGGAAAGTGAAAGTTATGGTCGTTCAATGAACCCAGCTATATTAGGTATTGATGCGAGTTTTATTTATCAAAGAGGATCTGTAACAGCTGGTATACCATCAAAATTGATTGATGATGAGTTTAAGTTGGTTTCAGCGCATGAGTTTGGCCATTCTATACTTATGTATGTAGGAGGTATTAATTTATCTTGGGGTCATAAAGGTAGTACAAATGTTCTCCTTCAAAATGTTAAAGCGTCTTCTCCAGGTTATCCAAATCAAGGAAAGATTGATCTCATGAAGTATTACAATGACACAAAAAATACCGCTAATCTGAAGCAACGCATTACACGCAGTGAAGCGATTGAAGTTGATATAAAAAGATTAATTTGGAGTTCTGAGGTTCTATGGAAAGATTAAAGGTATTAATTTTTGGATTACTAATAACTTTTGTATTGAGCTCATGTTCAAGTATTTATTGGGCTAGTGTTAAAAACTCTACGGCTGAAGAGTTAATGGTTAAAGTGGTGTTTAAAACTGAGCACGGTACTCAGGTAATGGACATGCCATTAAAAGCAGGTGAAGTAAATGTTTGGCAATATGAACAGTCATCAAGTGAATCAAAAATAATGGATAAATATTTATCTTCAATTGAGATAAGTGACGGCAGTGGCTGTTACTTAGTCTTTAATAAAGAAGAGATAAAAAAGAAGGTTAAAAATACAACGCGGCAAATCGTAATTTCTCCTGATGATTTTCAAAAAGCCTGCGAGAGGAAAGTTAATTTAAACACACCATAAAAATCTTTTGTAAAGCTTCCCTAAAGGGTCTGACCTTAAGTATAAATTTAGCTTGCTGCTACTTTTAGTCTCGTAGGATTTATTTTAAAAGTTAAACATTAAAATAAATCCTACGAGACAATCACCATTCATTTAAGTGAATATCACTTTGGCGTTACCAGCATCAGCTTTGCCTCTTTGCCATCCGTTAATATCGCTACATTACCTTCAGCAGTGACAAACACATCTCTGAGCCTACCTGTGGCTTCTGGGAAAATATGAGTCTGGGTGTATTCATCATTCGCTAAATTAATACTGTAGAGCTTTTTATCGACCAGAGTAGTAATAAGCACGTGGCGTTGCAGTGAAGGGAAGGCTGCATGGTTATCGCCATAATACGCCATGCCTGATGGCGCAATTGAGGGCGTCCAATCTACGGTTGGTTTAGCCATTCCAGGGTAGTCTCTAAAGGGGGATATACGTGCTTGTGAATAATCGTCACCGTTAGTGATTACCGGCCAGCCGTAATTGGTGCCAGCTGTTAAATAATTGAGTTCGTCACCGCCAGCGGGGCCGTGTTCGTGGCTAATAATTTGCTGTGTATCGTAATCATAAACCAAGCCTTGCAAGTTACGGTGCCCGAGTGAATAAATAGCATGCGCGTTAGCGTTTTTGTGACTAATAAACGGGTTATCGTTTGGTATTGTGCCGTTTAAATTTATGCGTAATGTTTTGCCAAGTTGACTGGTAATAACCTGTGCTTGCTCACGGTAGTCAAAGCCATCGCCACTTGAAAATAATAAGGTATTATCGGGCAGTACAAGCGCGCGGCCAGAATAATGCTGCGGTGTGCCCTTATCGGTGACTACTTTATAAATAACTTTTGGCGTTGAAAATTGCTCGCCATCAAACGTGGCTTTGGCTATTACTAGCCTGTTTGCATCAAGCTCGCCTTGGGCATAGGTAAAAATAACGTCTTTTGAATCACTGTAATTAGGCGAAAGTACTATATCGAGTAAACCGCCTTGCCCTGCAACGTATAAGCCCTCGAAATCTAGTTTAACTCGGGTTTGTTGGTTGTTTTTAATGATAACAATATGGCCATCACGCTCGGTGACTAACCAGGTATTGTTTGGGAGTTTAACCATGCTCCACGGTGAATTGAGCCCCGTTGCTAAGGTATCAGCAGTGTATTGCTGTGTTGGTAGCTCGGCACTGGCGTGACAAGAAAGCGCTAAAAGTGAGAGTAGCGTAATATAACGTAGAGATTGTTTACCCTGCAAGCCTTTGCTACTGTAAGGAAAAAGTTTCATTTTAAGTTGAGATAACCATGTCGTTTTTAACACGTATACTCCCTTCATTTTTAGTTTCTTGGTTACTTACATTCACTCTTGCTAGCTTGTTTCATAGTCAATACGTTGTCAATCAATTAGTTAATGTAGGTGTTGTAGTGAGCCTTAATGACCGCGTTAACTTAACCCTTGAAGATTGGCTCGGTTTGCTACCGACCTATGGCGCTATTATTGCGATTGCACTTGCTATCGCGTTTTTGGTTACTTGGTTTATTGCTAAAAAAGTGAACAGGCAAGGTGCACAACTATTTGTTATTGCCGGTATTGTAGCATTTGCTACCGCGTTAATTGCGATTGAGTCAATTATGAATATTACTATTATTGCGGGTGCAAGAGGTTGGGGTTTTTATGCGCAATTGTTTGCAGGTGCAGTAGGGGGTTATGTTTTTGCAAAACTAGCTAAAGTACATAGTAGCCAGGCTGGTTCTAACGCGATTTAAAATTAGCTAAACATTTTATAACTAGCATTAAAAAGCCGCTGCATATACAGCGGCTTTTGTGTTTATAAATTACCTAGTGGTATCAAAAAATCAAACTAAAAAGCTTGTAACCACTTAGGCCAAAAATAAGCACTAACACCGGTAAAGTAAGTAAGTTTACCAGCAGTGAGTTGGTGTATTTGCCCATTACTGTTTTTTGGTTAACCAGCCACACTAGGTAGGTGGTGACAATAGGCAGTAATAGTCCATTAGCTGCTTGGGCAAAAATTATCACGGCAACAGGATCTAAACCCAGAGACGCCACGGCGGCACCAAATAATAAAATAACAATGGCGACACTTTTAAAGCGGGTGTTATCCATTTTATTTGACCAACCTAACATGCCACATACTGCATATGCACCGGCAAGGGGAGCTGTTATTGCGCTGGTTAAACCTGCTGCAAATAAGCCAATAGCAAAAAAGTAATGTGCGGCATCGCCAAGTAATGGCTCAAGTTGTACCGCCATGTTAGCAGCGCTAATTTGCCCTGCATCTGTGCCATAAAATGCCACTGACGCGGTTGATAAAATAGCCAGCGTGATCACGCCACCTAAGGTGATAGACACACCCGTATCTACATTAGTTTGCTTAATGACTTTTTGCTTATCACTTTTGCTGTCGTGTCTTGCAGCTAAAACACCTGAGTGTAAAAATAAGTTATACGGCACTATGGTGGTGCCCACTAATGCCAATACCGTGGTAATTGAACCCTCTGGCATACTAGGAATAAAGCCTGCTAACACATCACTCAGCGAGGGAGCAGCCATAACTAACGTAGAGATAAACACTAGGCTCATTAAAATCACTAATAAAATAAGCGCGTTTTCAACGACTTTGTGTTTACCGCTGTAAAGTAACACCGCACTTAAAAATGCAATGAGTGGCGTCCAAAGCTGGGCATTAACATGAGGAAATATTTCAATTAATCCCATGCTGGCACCGCTAAGGTTGCCAGCCTCGTAGGCGGCACTACCTACTCCAATGGCGCTGATCACTAAAAATATAGCGAGAGATTTAAATAGGGGCGTTTCAATGTGAGCTCTTAGCGCTTGCGCTAAATCTTGCCCGGTGGCTACGCCAAGGCGCGCCGCCATAGATTGTAATAATATGGTGGCAATAACTGAAAACAGTAATGTCCATATTAGTGCAAAACCAAAGTTTGCACCTGCCACGCTGGCAGTCGTAATAGTCCCTGGTCCAATGAAGGCAGCGGTGACGAGTAGTCCTGGTCCTAATCGCATAATTGACCTTAATAGTACTTTTGTATATTGCTATTTAAAGTTACATCTAACGTTTTATAACGCGATGCCTGTATTATTGCTGCCACTTATATTAAGTGCCTTGCAGCGATAGCCGCCCCTTGGCAAACCCTTTTTTGATGATAATCATATGTTAAAAAAGGTCGCGTAGCATACCAACTTATATATAAATTTAAAGGGGGTGTGGCGCGTTTGCACAAAATTAATACAATCAATAAATAACAGTAATAACCGCTTACCTCAGTTTAGGGCTTATTTAACGGCTTAGAGGATGACTGAATAACCTTAAATTGTTCACAGGTTTATGCCAATAACTATAGGCACTATAAACGCTTTGCACGCATTGTATTCAAACAGAGGGTTTGAATGCCCTAAATATCAATTCATGCCATCACGGCTTTAATGGCCTCTAAGCCTTTTCGCAAAGTGCTGGCATCGGTTGCATAATTAATGCGAATACACTGGTGTTTGTGTGCCCAAGCATCATCAATACCAATAAAAAAATTATGCCCGGGAATAATATAAACATCCTGCTCTTTGAGCTTTTGGTAAAGTTGTTCGCTGGTTATTTTTGCCTCTTTAAACCACAGCCACATAAAAAATGCGCCTTCTACTTTGTGTAAGTAAACGGGGAGGTGGGCAAATATTTCATCAAATAAGTTCATTGCTGTTTGTGCTTTTTCTCGATAAAAAGGCAGCACTGAATTTTTACACAGCGGAAGGAGTTCATCTTCATTAATAAGGCGCGTTACTAAACTTGGGCCAAAACTGTTCGGCGACAAAACCATACTGCCATTTACACGGCCAATGGCTTTAATTATGTCATTGTTAGCCACTACAATACCGGTTCGCAAACCCGGTAGGCCAAGCTTTGAAAGTGACATGCATAAAATAATGTTTGAGTTCCAGGTTAAGTTTGCGTCGGTATAAATACACCCAGGGAATGGGTCGCCGTAGGCGTTATCAATGATCAGTGGGATATTATATTGCTTAGCCAATAAATCGAGATGCTGTACTTCTTCATCAGTAATGACATTGCCTGTTGGGTTAGTCGGGCGCGATACACACAGTGCGCTAATGCTGCTGTCGCTTGCTAATACTTGCTCAACAGCTTTAAAGTCAATGATATATTTAAATTGGTTTGAGCTACTTTCAGTATTTAAAATTTCGATATCGGGCTTTATTGCTACAAACATATCGTCAGTTAAGCCTTGATCTGCATAGCCTACATATTCAGGTGCCAGCGGAAATAAAACCTTTTTATGGCTACCATCAGGCATACTGCCAGCTATCAGATTAAATAACACAAAAAAATTGGCTTGGCTGCCATTACCAAGCGCTATATTATTTGCGGTTAAATCCCATGAGTATTCACTTTTTAGTTGCTTGGCCAGAGCTGCACGAAATGCATCATTACCTGTTGGGCCATCGTAAAGCCCAAATACGTTGGAAAGTGTATTATTAGCAACAAGCTTTTGTAACTCATTGATAAAAATATCATTAACCTCAGGCACTAAGGCCGGATTACCACCACCGAGCATAACAATATTTGGATTGTTACTGTTTTTAGCATCACCTAAATCTTCCATTAACTGAGTAATACCATTAGGTTGAGTAAATTTAGTGCCGAAGTTTGAGTAATCCATAATGACCGTGTGCCTTAAAAAATGATAAGTTAGTGTAAATTAACACTATGAATTTGATATTGAAAAATTTTCACCGCTTAGATTACTATAGCGATAACCCGCTATAATCGTTTTTCATATTTTAAGTAGGGCAGCCTTATCAGCAACCTTGAATCACACACTAAAACACCTTTAAACACCACAGCAGACGATTCGGTTATTACTGATACGATTCTTAAAATTGCCACTTTTAACTTGTTTAATTACCTTGAGCCGCCTAATGCCTATTATGAATTTGAACGCATATACACCGCAGAGCAGTGGGCTAAAAAGCAGCGTTGGCTTGTAAATTACTTAACCGAACATCAGCCTGATGTGATTGGTTTTCAGGAAGTATTTAGTATTGAGTCGCTTAAAGAATTAGTTAAAGATCAAGGCTATACGTACTTTGGCGTGGTAGATGAGCCCCAGGTAATCGACGACTTTATTTACAAACGCCCTGTAGTAGCGCTTGCTGCTAAATACCCCATCGTTGAAGTGGCAACTGTTGAGCACGACCATGAGCTTGCTAAAACCCTTGGTTTAACTGAGGATTTTACATTTAGCCGAAAGGTGCTTAGAGCTACAATAACTTTACCGCATATCGGCAACACGGATTGTTATGTGGTGCATTTTAAGTCTAAGCGTTCAATGATAGAGCTTGATGAGCAAAACAAAGACCTCACACCCGAAAAAAATATTATCGAGCTATTAAAAGCCGATATAGCAGGGAGTTGGGGCTCAACTATTCAGCGCGGCAGTGAGGCTACATTGCTGATGATGGACATCATTGCGCGCCGCGAATCTACACAAAACCCAATGGTTTTAATGGGCGATTTTAACAACGACTTAGCTGATGGCGTTTTAAGCCATTTACTAACAAATACACTGCGCTTTGCCCCTGCGTTTGACAGTAACACTTACCTTGCAAAATATTGCCTTAACGACGCATGGCAGTTATTTGCAAGGTCGCAATTAAATTTGGCTAATCAAAATAATGAAAATACAGTGGATTTAAAGCGAAAGCCTACCCATTATTTTGGCGCGAGCAGCTCAGTGCTTGACTACATTTTGTTGTCTTGCGAGTTTGACTCAAGTTACGACGACAGCTTTTTTGAGGTGAGCCAGTACCATACTTACGATCGTCATTTAATTAACCCTGAATTTGAGCGTGATGATTTAAGCACCGATCATGGCGTGGTATTGATTAGCTTAGCATTAAGGTCGTAGCGGGTTTTGTTACTATAAATTGTAAGCTAATCTGCCGCTGACATAATTAGTATTAAGGCGCTCAGTAGGTGCCTTGATGTTCTTCCTTTCTTTTATCCTGTTGTTTTAAAAAATCACTAATAATTAGTGCATTAACTCTAATTTATATTGATCCACATCATCTTTATTAACGGTGAGAGTGGTAAATTAGTGACGCTGGATTTTTAAGTTCGTTTAAATCACTTATTACAACTACCCTTGTTGTACTTACAAAGTAGGGTTGCTTTTATATAACAAATAGCGTGCTGTATCCTAAAAATTTTTACCTTGACTACCCTCACTTACATTACTTTATACATACATGGAGTTTTAGCACATGACAATTAAATCAACGTTCAAATCTTTGAGTAAGCTCGCTGTATTGGTCATTGTGTGGGGGGCTGGCTGGTATGCTTGGCAAACCTTGCAACCTACATCATTTGCTGAACAACTCCCTGACAGTGTTGCCTATGGAAATGGGCGAATTGAAGCGACTGAGTACGATATTGCTACAAAATTACCGGGCCGCTTAGTTGACGTTATGGTGCAAGAAGGCGATATGGTCAAAGCGGGTCAAACGTTAGCGGTTATTGATACTGATGATTTAAATGCACAGTTACGTGAAGCTCAGGCGGGGCTTCGTGTTGCTAATGAGTCTCGTAAATACGCATTAGCGATTGTAGAGCAGCATAAAAGTGAGCTTCATTTTGCACAAACTGAATTGCGCCGCTCTGCAAAATTATTAGAAAAAGGCCATATTTCAACAGAAGTGGTAGATCAACAACGAACCACCTCTGCTATTGCGCAAGCTGCTTTAACCGCGGCAAACGTAAAAGTTGTGCAGTCGGATGCTGAAATAGAAGCAGCGCAGGCACGTATTGAGCGATTACAAAGCAACATAGCCGACAGCACGCTCACAGCACCAATCAATGGACGCATATTGTATCGATTAGCTGAGCCTGGCGAAGTGCTTGGCAGTGGTGGTAAAGTTTTATCGTTATTGGATTTAACCGATGTTTATATGAGTATATATTTACCAACAGCGCAAGCGGGCAAGGTAACAATAGGCTCACAAGCGCGCATTGTTATTGATGCTGTTGCCGAGTATACATTACCGGCTAAAGTGACGTTTGTATCTGCACAGGCGCAATTTACCCCTAAATCGGTAGAAACCCGAAACGAGCGCGATAAACTGATGTTTAGAGTTAAGGTAAAGCTCGACTCGCAGTTATTAAAAGATCATATCAAACAAGTAAAAACAGGGGTGCCAGGGCTTGCTTATGTGTTACTAGCACCTGAAAAAAATTGGCCTACGTCATTACAGGTACGAGTGCCTGAATAATGGATAACGACGATAAAAACATTCAAAAGCCACCAAGTGAAAGTGTGGTTACGCTTACTAAGGTGAGCCATCGCTATGCTAATAATCGCGTGCTGGACAACATTAGTATTTCATTACCTGGCGGGAAAATGGTCGGGTTTATAGGCCCTGATGGCGTAGGAAAATCAAGCTTGCTGGCACTTATAGCGGGGGCAAGGGCTATTCAAGAGGGGGAGGTTGAGGTATTAAACGGCAATATGCGCAGCAGTGGTTTTCGTAATACGGTGTCGCCACGCATTGCTTACATGCCTCAAGGGCTTGGCAAAAATGTGTATCCAACACTTTCTGTGTTTGAAAATATAGATTTTTTTGGTCGTCTATTTTCTCAAAATAAAGCCGAGCGAAAACAACGAATTAATAACCTTTTAAAAAGTACAGGCTTAGAGGCATTTGCCGATCGCCCCGCAGAAAAGCTCTCTGGCGGGATGAAACAAAAACTCGGTTTGTGCTGCGCACTGATCCATGACCCTCAATTATTAATTTTAGATGAGCCAACTACCGGGGTTGATCCGCTATCGCGTCGTCAATTTTGGCAATTAATAAACAGTATTCGCGCTGAAAATACACAAATGAGCGTACTGGTTGCGACCGCCTACATGGAAGAAGCCGATGATTTTGATTGGCTAGTTGCTATGGACGATGGAAAAGTAATTGGTACGGGCAGCCCACAAAACCTGAAAGCGCAAACTAATAAAGAATCGCTTGATGAAGCCTTTATAGCATTACTTCCTGAAGAAAAGCGCCATGATCATCAGCGGTTAGTTGTGCCACCTCGTAAACAAGACATAAAAACAACTCAGTTCGCTATAGAAGCAAATGGATTATGTAAAACATTTGGCGATTTTACCGCCGTTAACAAGGTGAGCTTGAGTATTGAACAAGGTGAAATTTTTGGCTTTTTAGGCTCAAATGGCTGTGGAAAAACTACCACAATGAAAATGCTTACCGGGTTACAACCGGCAACCAGTGGCGAAGCAAAATTGTTTGGTGAAAAGGTCGATGCCAATAACATAGAAAGCCGCAAGCGCGTTGGTTTTATGTCACAAGCGTTTTCGCTTTATAACGAGCTTACAGTGAAGCAAAACTTGGTATTGCATGCGCGTTTATTTCACTTACCTGCAGAGAAAATAGAGCCGCGCGTTAAAGATTTAATTACTCGGTTTAACCTTAAAAAATACAGTGACGATTTTCCTACCGATTTGCCCCTAGGTATTCGCCAGCGTTTATCGCTTGCTGTTGCGGTAGTACATAGCCCTGAAATGCTCATACTTGATGAGCCCACATCGGGGGTAGACCCCGTTGCAAGGGATGACTTTTGGCAGCTACTCATAGAGCTTTCGCGCGAACAAGGCGTGACTATTTTTATTTCGACTCACTTTATGGATGAAGCGGCACGTTGCGATAGAATTTCGTTAATGCATGCAGGTAAAATACTTGCCAGCGATACGCCAGCTGCACTGTGCAAAGCGCGTAATACCGACACACTAGAAGCTGCCTTTATTGAATATTTAGAAGAGGCGGTAAATGCAGCCGGAGCAAGCTCGGCGATACAAGCATCGATAACGGATAAACCCAAAGCATTGGCTACAGCGCCCGCTACTCGTAAAAATAACACTAACCCCACATTTAGTTTGTTGCGGTTATTTGGTTATGCGCATCGCGAAACGCTAGAGTTATGGCGCGATCCTATTCGCCTAACGTTTGCTTTGCTGGGCTCGATAATTTTGCTGTTTATTTTAGGTTATGGCATTACATTTGATGTTGAAGATTTAAGCTTTGCGGTACTAGATCAAGACCAATCACCCGAGAGCCGCAACTACATTCAAAATATGGCAGGTTCGCGTTACTTTATTCAAAAAGCAGATATTAAAAGCCCGCAAGAACTTGATAAACGAATGCGCAGTGGTGAGTTAAGCGTGGCCGTTGAAATTCCACCTAACTTTGCTCAGCAATTTAAACGCGGCCGTAAACCTGAAATTGTAGTGTGGATTGATGGTTCTATGCCGTTTAGGGCAGAAACGATTAATGGTTATATGAGCGGCGTGTATTACAGCTATTTAACCAACTTATCTTTGCGCACTTATGCACAAGTACCAAACTTAGTGCCAGCTAATATTGAATCTCGCTATCGTTATAACCAAGATTTTAAAAGCATTGAGGCCATGGTGCCGGCGGTTATTCCACTACTATTGGTATTTATTCCTGCAATATTGATGGCGCTTGGCGTAGTGCGCGAAAAAGAGTTGGGTTCAATCATAAACTTATATGTAACACCGGTTAATCGGCTGGAATTTATTATTGGCAAACAGCTGCCTTACATTTTAGTGAGTATGATTAGCTTTTTTGGCTTAGTTGCACTTGCTATTACTGTGTTTGGTGTGGCGCTAAAAGGCAGCTTTTGGGCGCTTAGTTTGGCTGCATTATTATACGTTACAGCGACTACCGGAGTGGGGCTGTTAATTTCGGCTTTTACAAAAACACAAATTTCAGCACTGGCAGCCACTACGGTGGTGGTGTTAATGATTGCCGTTAACTTTTGTGGGCTAATTGACCCTGTTTCTTCCTTGGAAGGGTTTGGGGCGATTATTGGCAAACTGTTTCCGACCACCTACTTTTTAGAGGCGTGTCGGGGGGTCTTTAATAAAGCGCTTAATTTTTCTGATTTATCAGCCCAGCTACTGCCTTTATTCGCTTTTATACCCGTGCTGACTCTGGCCAGTGTATTTTTACTTCCAAAGCAGGACAAATAGCCATGCAACGTCGCGGAAACATTATTAATTTAGGTATTAAAGAGTTGCGTAGTTTATGGCGTGATAAGGTTTTACTGCTATTTGTTTTTTTTGCTTTTACTGGGCTGATTTATGTAGTGGCTTCAGCCACGTCGATAGAGTTAAATAATGCACCAATTGCAGTTGTTGATCACGACCAATCGCAATTATCCAAGCGTATTATTAATGCCTTTTATGAGCCTTACTTCAAAACGCCAGACAGTATTTCATTGAGCGATGTTGACTCAGCTATGGATAATGGCCGTTATACTTTTGTGCTTAATATCCCGCCTTATTTTGAGCGTGATGTACTTGCAGCTAATCAACCTACGATTCAAGTAAATATAGATGCTACGCGTATGTCGCAAGCATTTATTGGTGATAACTATATTCAAACCATTATTAACGGCGAAGTAAATGAGTTTGTGCAAGGTTATCGAACCGTTTATTCACTGCCAATAAAGCAATCGGCGCACATTATGTTTAATCCAAACATGACAAGTGTATGGTTTGGTAGCGTGATGGAATTGATGAACGTGATCACAATGATTTCGATTATTTTAACTGGCGCCGCGGTGATCCGTGAACGCGAACACGGCACATTAGAGCATTTATTAGTGATGCCATTAAGCCCCTTTGAAATAGTGATGGCGAAAATTTGGGCCAATGGGGTAGTTATTTTATTACTGACTACGTTTTCATTATTTATTGTGATCGAAGGTTTGTTACAAGTGCCTGTTCATGGTTCGGCAGGCTTATTTTTATTTGGCGTTGCTATTCATTTATTTGCGACCACATCGCTGGGTATATTGTTAGGCACACAGGCGCGCACCATGCCGCAACTCGGGTTATTGATGATCTTAATTTTATTACCATTACAAATGCTGTCTGGCGGTGTTACGCCGCGAGAAAGTATGCCTGAGGTAGTGCAAAATATTATGTTATTGGCGCCAACAACGCATTTTGTCAAATTTGCTCAAGCTATTTTATACCGAGGAGCAGGGTGGGATGTAGTTTGGCCTTACTTTTTAGCATTAACTGTTATTGGCAGTGTGTTTTTTATTGTTGCATTAATGCGCTTTCGTAAATCAGTGGCGCAAGGTTAGAGTATTAAAATATAACGCGTGTTTACAAAAATGACTTTAAGATAAAGCCACCCGTTAACGTTAAAGCGCTAATGGGTGGCTATTGAAGTATGGGGGAGTGATACCATCCGCAATAATAATTAAGCGAATCGGTTTGACTTAGTTTAGTCTTGGGTTAATTTCTAAAGGAGATAGCGTAATGGTCGCATTACTGCTTGCTCCTTTATATTCTTGATAGTCTTTGTTTTCAAACAGCGTGTAAAAAACATCAACATAATCGTCATTATTAGTAAACCACTCATCCGGCATTGCTTTAAGTAGTTCATTGGTCAGCTTAGGGATAATGGCATAACCCTGCGCTTGTAAATCAGGAATGCTCGCCATTACTTGCTCTGATATTTCTAATAATTTTATTGCTAGAGTTTTATAGTTGGTGTTGTCATCTTGTTCCATTAAGAGTAAATCAACCGCTTGCCAACGATAACGCTGCCAATGAATTAGCACCTGATTAGGGCTGTAATCGGTTTTGTCATGATCTAAATAAGGTAAATCAACGATATCTAATATTGGTTCATCTCGGGTCGGGTCTATACCCGTTACAATGGCATAAATTTCAGCACCACCTGAGATCCAAGGTTCTTTGTCATCTTCTAAGCGTATTTTTTTCAATACACTGGTTTGCAGGGGTTGTTCATTGCTTAACTGGTTTTTTGGACTAACCGTGCTTTTACTGAATTTGTTAGCAGATAAAATTCCTCTCATTACTGCAATACCCGCATCTTGTACTTTTTGTTGATCTAATTCGATAATAAAGACAGGTTGGGTCGGCATTTGGTCAACACTAAGATAATGAATGTCACCATACTGATCGAACGCTTCAATCTCGCTCCATTGCGTATCGTCACCAGCGGGTGCAAATGCAAATAAAGGGCGTTCGCCTTGCTGCCAAGCGCTAAGCATTTTATCGCTTGCCAAACGCACTTGTAACAAACTACCGGTGTTTTGTGGTAAACCTTTCAGTTGTTGTAACGCGTTGTTTGCTAAACGAGTATTTTGTTGTGTGTGCATACCTAAAGACGGTAGCTGATCCGCATTCAAAACCAGTTTATATTGGCTTAGCGTTTGTTTAAGATCAGCGTTTAATACACTGTAATTAAGCGCTATTTGTTTTGCGAAATTGCGTTTAATGGTGGCTACGTCTTTGTATTGCGCCAACTTAGCCAAGTTTTCACCTTTTTCGATTTCATATTGAGCTGAAAAAGCGGGCGCTGATACACAGTTCAATAGCGCTAAGGTTACCAAGCATTTGGTTATTTTATTCATCATATTCATTTTACCGTTCCGTTATCAGTAACACTATAAAACAACACTTAGAATAAATACTCAAATAAAAATTATAAAACACGTAATTAGTGCTGGTTTTAAGTTTCGCTCAGACTCTAAAAAAATACAAAGATGCTGTGATAGAGTAAGTTTTATATAAAGAATGAATCTATTACAAAAAATTATTTTACTAAAAAGTAATTACTATATACATCAGTGGCTTATCTTTGGCTTGATAGTTGCTGTAACTACTACTCTAATAACAACACAAAGGATTAAACAATGACCGATATAGCACATTCAGCGTTTATAGCATTTTATTTATATTTAATTATGATGTTAGTTCAGTGGGCAGTGGCAACGTTTAGTAAAGCCAAACAGCCTGGGGCTGTACCAGGAAAAATAGATAAAGACCTATCTCATGAGAGTTTTATATTTAGAGCGCATCGCACCTTTCATAACACATTAGAAAACAGTGCGTTATTTATAGGAACGGTTTTATTTGCCTTTGTGATTAATTACCACAGTTCGGTTTTTGCAATCTGTATTTGGATTTATGTTACTGCACGTTTAATTCATATGGCACTGTATTACGCCATTGCCACCGAGAAAAACCCCAGCCCGCGTAGTTACTTCTTTTTAATCGGTGTGATTGCAAACATTGTGATGTTAGTGCTGTTAGGACTGCGATTAGCTAGTTAAGTAAATGATTAAAGCGAAAAGCAGACAGTCTCTAGCTTTTCGCTTACTTATTTTATTGGGCTGGCTTTGTTTTTCGGGTCACCATAAAACACATTAATGAGCCTAATGTAACTAATACTACGCCTTGCCAAAATGCGTTGGTGAGCGATAGTGATAAGTAAATAGAGGCAAATAGCGTAGACAATACAGGGATAAAGTAAGACAAGGTGCCTAACAACACTAGATTACCGCCAATGATTGCTTGGTTCCACAATGTGTAACCTCCACCAATAACCACCCCTGCCAGCAATAAAGTAAAACTAGAATATACGTTAAACTCAAAGCTGGGTTCATTACTCAGTCCGTAACTTATCCATAAAGAGATTGCCGTGGCTGCAAAAAATACACTAATGGCATTTTTACCCTCACTAAGTTTAACCGTTACACTGCAATACACAGCCCAAATAAACGCTGCTGCAAACGCCATAGAGTAGGGCAATGGGTTGTCGCTAATATTAGCGGTTAATACAGCCATAGATAAACCACTGTTGCCTGCAATACCCCATGCAACGCCTAAAAACGCAATCAGTATGCTCGGGTAGACTAATACGCTTACTTTAGTACGGTTAACAATAATCGATAATAAAATGGTTAACGCTGGCCAAAGGTAGTTAATAATTGCCATTTCTAACGCTTGCTGGCGACTATTTGCAAAGCCGAGGGATAACGCTAAACATATTTCGTAAATAACAAATAAGCTGCCACCAAAGACTAAATAGCGTTTTGGATAATTGCTTAGCCTTGGTACACCCATGACTAATATTAAAAAAATCGCACTGACGCTGTAAATTAAAGCAGCACCGCCAATAGGGCTAAATAACTCTGATAAATCACGAATAAAGGCAGTTAAACTGCTCCAAAGTAAAATAGCGAACACCCCATAGAGGGTGTATTTATGTTTGCTTAAAAATGACATGGTGAATTGCTTGATGAATGATAAAAAGTCAGCCGCGAATGTGACATTTTAAAAACAGTGGGGCAAGAGGTAGACTATAAAATTCGACTAAATAACTATAAATAGCTTTAAAATCAAATAATAAGTTTAATTTTAGTAAACAAGAGCAGGCTATAATAATGGCCCGCCCTCAATTAGTTTAATTACTCAACGCCAATAAAGCCGCCGGTTTGATGTGCCCAAAGAGCAGCGTAAATGCCGCCTTGGGCAATTAATTTATCGTGACTGCCTTGCTCTACAACGCCGCCATTATCCAGTACGATAAGTCTGTCCATTTGTGCAATGGTCGATAATCGATGGGCAATGGCGATTACCGTTTTGCCTGTCATTAAATCATCTAAGCTTGCTTGAATAGCCGCTTCGACTTCTGAGTCTAATGCGCTGGTGGCTTCATCAAGTATGAGGATTGGTGCGTTTTTAAGTAGTACGCGTGCAATGGCAATACGTTGGCGTTGACCGCCTGACAGAGTGACCCCTCGTTCGCCTACTTGCGCATCAAAACCTTTATTGCCTTTGCTATCTTCTAAATCGGTTATAAAATCAAGGGCTTTTGCTTGCTTAGTCGCATCGAGCATTTCGGCTTCTGTGGCATCGGGTCTGCCGTATAAAATGTTATCTTTTACTGAACGATGCAGTAGGGATGTATCTTGGGTAACCATAGCAATATAGCGGCGAAGGCTTTCTTGGCTTACATCCGTGATATTTTGGCCATCAATACTGATATTGCCTTTGTCGGTGTCGTAAAAGCGCAGCAACAAGTTAACTAATGTAGATTTACCCGCACCAGAGCGACCCACTAAGCCGATTTTTTCACCGGGTTTAATGTTTAAGTTTAATCCGTTTATTACGGGGCCACGGTTATTTTCATTCGCGGCTTTACCGTAGTTAAAATGTACATTATTAAAGTCGATTGCCCCTTGGGTGACCTGTAACGTTTCGGCTTCTGGTTTGTCAGCAACCGCAATAGGATTAGAAAGGGTGCGCATGCCATCAGCCACGGTGCCAATGTTTTCAAACAAGCTGCTAATTTCCCACATGATCCATTGGGCCATACCATTAAGCCTTAACGATAAACTCAATGCCACGGCAATCGCTCCTGCACTAATGGCGCTTAACGACCATAAATACAAAGACACTGCTGCTACCGAAAACACTAACAAATAGTTTAAGCTTTGAATAACCACGTTTAAGCTGGTGACCAAGCGCATTTGTTTATAAACAGGCTGTAAAAATACATCCATACTTTGTTTAGCGTATTGTTCTTCGCGTTGGGTGTAAGAAAACAGCTTAATGGTTGAAATATTTGTGTAGCTGTCGACGATACGGCCGGTCATTTCTGAGCGTGCATCAGCTTGTGAACTGGCAATACTTTTTAATCGGGGTACAAAGTAAATTTGCACGCAAATATACAATGCTAACCACACTAATAATGGCAACATTAAACGCCAGTCTGAGGCGGCCACTAAAAACACCATTGAGCCAAAATAAACAGCAATGTACATAAGTACATCAAGTAACTTAGTGACTGACTCACGTACTGCTAATGAGGTTTGTAATACTTTTGTAGCGATACGCCCAGCAAATTCGTTTTGATAAAAGCTGACACTTTGACGCAGTAAATAACGGTGTGCCAACCAACGAATCGACATAGGGTAATTGCCCAATAGCGATTGATGTAAAATAGCCGATCTAAAAAATACGACTACAGGCATGACGACTAAAAGCATTAACCCCATTTTTATTAGCGCGGATTGTTGCTGCGAAAACAGCTCTTCAGGTGTGTACTCGCCAAGCCAGTCAACCAGTTGGCCCATATAACTAAATAAAGACACCTCTAAAATAGCGAGTAATGCGGCACTGAGCGACATAAGCACTAACGACAATTCCATGCCTTTGGTGTAGTGACGACAAAATGCAAAAAGGGTTTTAGGAGGCTGAGATGGAGAACGCTCTGGGAACGGTTTAGTCATCCGTTCAAATAGTCGATACATATTAACTGCTTAATTAAATATTTATAAAGATGTCCCACTATACCATTGTAAAACACAAAGGCGCAGTGGGAATGAGGTGTGCGTCGGTTAACTCAAGTTGAGTTAACCGTTTATAGCTTGGTGTGGCCGGTTTTATTTTTTACCAGCCAATACGATATACCCAGTGCTAAGGTAACTAACGCCAGGCCAACAATTTGCTCTGAGGTCACTAATTTTAAATCGAGGACAATAATTTTACGCGCCACAGCCATCAATGCGGTAGCAATAACAAGTTCAACGGGCAGCGAGCTTGAGCCCAAATATAACCGAATGTTAGTAAATATTTCTACCGCAATTAGCACCACCATAAAGGCACCAAAGGTTTGCAGAATGTCTTCAATATTTAATAAAAAATAAGGCGGAGAACTTAACCGCATGTATAAAACATACACTACATCAGCAATACTCCAAAAAATAACCAGCACCATGAGCACTGCCAGTATTTTAATTGCAAAGCGAATAGCATGATGTAAATACTGCATCAGGGGATCAACATGATCCTCTGGTAATTCTTCGTGTTTCTTCATGTTATTTCAGCACCTTATTGATTAAATTAGCCTTTATAAAATGATAGCTGATTAATTATGTTTAGCACTATATACGGTCAAAACAGTATAAGTGATTATTTTTATTAAAATAGTGTGCTTGAACAGGGGACTTGTTTGGTGTGGGTTAAATTCTAAGTAAAATTCAAGGTGTTAATAATATGTAATTAAGCGTGTGATTTTTAGTGTCTATCTCAAAAGGTTTGCGGTTATTGGTTTCTGCTGTCATGTTGGTGGCATTCATTATGAGGATAAAAATGCTATGTCTTATTTAGGTTTAAAGTTAGTTAATCGACTTATAAAGTATGGTGTGTTGGCATCATTAAGTTCTGTAACGCTTACAAGCTTTGCTGGCGAGTCTACACAACAAGCATCATTGCATAAAATTGCACAAGAAATTTCGGCGCAGCGTATTGAGAGTGATATTCAAACGCTGGTGGGTTTTGGTACGCGACATACGCTATCAGAGACTAAGTCTGATACACGTGGTATTGGCGCGGCAAGGCGTTGGATTAAAAAAGAATTTGAAGCGATTTCGGCACAATGTGGTGGCTGCTTAGAAATAATAGAGGTAAAACAAACCATTTCGGGAGAAAAGCGCATTCCTAACCCTGTAGAAGTGGTTAACATAATTGCGATTCAGCGCGGCAGTACTGAGCCTAATCGTATGGTGATGATGTCGGGTGATATAGACTCGCGCGTTAGTGATGTAATGGATTTTACCAGCGATGCGCCAGGTGCAAACGATAACGCTTCAGGGGTTGCCGGTGTTATTGAGGCAGCGCGTGTTTTATCGAAATATACATTTAATGGCTCGGTTGTTTACGCGGCGCTCTCAGGTGAAGAGCAAGGTTTATTTGGCGGTAAAATTTTAACCGCTTATGCGCAAAAAAATAATTGGCAGGTTAATGGTGTTTTAAATAACGACATGATTGGTAATATTACCGGTATTAATGGCGTAACCGATAACACCACTGCACGTATTTTTTCTGAAGGGACGCGAGTGGTTGAAACCAAAGAGCAAGCACGTACTCGTCGTTTTACAGGTGGCGAAGTTGACTCAGCGAGTCGTAATTTAGCGCGTTACATAGACACCATTGCCGATAAATACATTGAAAATTTAGACACTATGCTGGTATACAGACTCGACCGATTTGCTCGAGGAGGGCATCATCGCCCATTTAATGATGCGGGCTTTGCGGCTGTACGTATAATGGAAACTAACGAGCATTACGACCGTCAACATCAAGACCTACGCACCGAAAATGGCATAGTGTACGGTGATACCATCGATGGGGTTGATTTTGATTACGCCGCAAAACTCACGTCATTGAATGCGGTGAGCCTAGCGTCAATGGCATGGGCACCAGCGCCACCGAAAGAAGTGAAAATTAGTGGTGCCGTACGCGCCAGTACCACACTTTCTTGGCAACCATCGGATGATAAAAATATTGCCGGTTACAAAATTTACTGGCGCTATACGAGTGAGCCACAATGGCAATACAGCCAATGGGTTGATAATGTTAGCGAGTTTACGCTTAAAAATGTGGTTATTGATAACTACTATTTTGGCGTTGCTAGCGTTAATAAACAGGGTGTTGAATCGCCAGTGGTGTTCCCCGGTGATGTGGGGTCGTTTGATCACAACATAAAATAATCGGTTTGCTTAAAAACCCAGCAAACAGCTGCGAATAAGGTGTTAAGCACGCTATTTATGCTTGCGCCTTATTTGTTATGCCCTTAAAGTGTAAACAAAGAAGTAAAAAGGTTATTAAAATGCAGCAACAAGAACAAAAACCATTAACACCAGAGCAGCAAGCTGAACTTCAGCAACAAGAAATTCAATGGCAGCGCGAATGTTTTCAAAATGCGCAAAAACATTTAGCTGAAAAAGGCATTATGCCCAAAACATTGCTTGAAAAAGAAAGCCGTTTTTTAGCGCCTTTATGCGCGCTATGGAAATTTAAAGCGCAAAACGGTAAAAGCTACTGGGTGATCACCGGTCGTTTACCAACCGATCACGCTGAAGCATCTGCAGCAAAAGATGCACGCGATGCTATGCGTTATTTTTCACTGCAGTGGCAGTTAAAGGCCGATCAAATTATTACCGCGGGTGCGCGAGATAAAACCCAAGCTGATTTTGCAAATTTACTGATTAACCGTGCACATGGTTTATATGAAATGCATGAAAACGAGCAGCTTTGGGCAAAAGAACCCGCTTAATAAATAAAAGTGAATACATTTAAAAAAACCTAACTTAGCGACCTAAGTTAGGTTTTTTGTTGGAACTTTCAGAATTAAGCTCGAAACATAAATAGACTCTAATAAGCGCTATCTACGCGGACTGTGTTATTAGTTAAATAAATAAGGCGTACATTATCACCTTGGTGAAAACGCATAGCGGGATCGCTGTCTTGTACCACCATAAATTGTTCACCACTTTCTACTTGTATTAGCAGTTCAACTAATTGGAGGTTTTCATAGCGTTGTGTCTGTTGCTGATTATGCGCAACATTACCACCAATCACTGATCCTAAAATAGTTGCAACCGTGCGACCACTGCCGCCGCCAAACTGGTTACCAATAACACCGCCTAGTAAGGCACCGCCAAAGGTTTTCCAACCGTTACTTTTATCGTGAACCAATTGTTGCTCTGTAATGTTGCGCACCGACTTCACTTTACCAAATAGTACTTGCTGCACAGGAACGGCTTTATTGCGTTCATACTTGGCAAAAGTGGGGGCACTAAATATTAATAAAGTGCATAAAAATAAGCTAAGCTTTTTCATGGTTCGCTCCTGTTAGTTACCAACCAAAGGTAGATTTTTCACGGGTTTTACGAATTTCAGTTTCGTCAGCCCATTCAACAAGGCCACTTTGCATATCCATTAAGCGCATTGTAAATTTGTAGTACACATCGGCTTTGTCAGCATTGGATTTAACAATGCTCGATAGGTTACCGTACAGCATATATTGCGCACCAATTTGTTTACCAAAGGCCACCGCAGTGCTTGGATTGATCAGTGCATCTTCATTTTGAAATGTAAGTTGTTCACGAACCGCTTCTACACGAGTCATATCAACAAATCTAAATTTTCCACTGCGAAGTAATTGAGTCGAAATTGAGTCGGTAATTGACTCAGTGTCTATGTGTTCACTGGTTTTGTTTTTAATACGCTCAACAAATACCACAGGGCGTGTATTGGCAGTCATAGTACCAACCACTGGCGAACTGAGCAGTGAGTCGGTCATTTGCGAGGCTACTTTTTGTAGGTCGGTAGAGCCAAAGTTTATATCTGTGGTTTCTACGGCTTGGGCATCACCATAACTAACGACTGCTTTATTAGCACAGCCTGTTAGTGTTAGTGCGGCTAAGCCTAAAATTGCATAGCCAGAGAGTGATTTAAATTGTTTATTGATCATCATGGTTTCCTTTAATCTTTAAATTCTTGAGCTTCAGTAGACACTTCTCTTACAGCTAAAGAGAAAGTAACGGCATTAGGGCTAGGCGCGAGTCCTGCAAGCTGAGTTTTAGCAAAGCCAAATAATGTGAGGGCTTGCCACGGCGAGTGGTTGCCTTTAATTACAAAGCCATCTTTATCAAACCAGTTAAATTGATACTGTAAATATTGTGATTTTTTATAGGTACTTGCCAAGGTGACTACCACGTCGGTTAGGTTATTTGTTTGACGAGTTTTTACATCACTGATTAATAGCTTTTTTGCTAACTGTGGATTGTTAACATTGAGCTGCTCTTTGTAGGCATTGGTAGTTTGTTCAACTCCAATGCCTGAGGTTACAGGTCGATTGCTACATGCACTAAGCATAAACAACGCAATAATGGGGAGTATGTATTTCATGATGGCTCCTAAAGTTGCACTACATGGGAGTTAAAATAGTTATTAACAGAGGTTAGGTAGATTAACGTTAACCTTTGCTTACTAACGGTAAAATTTATTGGCGGTTGTGAGCCAACATTTAAGGTATGTTCTCCTGCAGTCACTGCACTGCGGGCAAGACTAATTTGATTGGGTAAGGTAAGCCAGCTGCGGGTATCGGCTTGCTCAGATGCAAGATTATATAAGTTTGCTAAAATATTCCCCACATCACCGCCACTACGGGCAAGCTCAGCGCGCAGCTTTTCTTTTGCCACTAAGCGCAATATTTGCCTCGATACGCGCCCAGCAACTTGCTGCTCTAGCGTTTTAGCGGCCAGTGCTTCTAAGTGTACTAACGGGCTTAGTGATAATACGTGGTCATTAATTTTGACGTTGTTAACGGTGCTTACATAAGCATTATTTATATAAATGGGCATGGCGAGACTATAAAAGCGGGCGTCTCCCTGTGAAGTATAAATGGGTAATCGTAATTTAAATTCGTGTTGTTTTGGTATCAGGCCTTGTTCGAATAATATAACCACTTCGCCTTGGTTTTTTTCTAAGGTGTTAACTTCACCAAACTGGCGTTTAAATTGGTTATAGTCATCAGCAAAACCTTGCTGCTTAGCAAGACGCAGTACATCGTGTTGTAAATACGGATTGTTAGGTTGTATTTCGAGCGCTTTTTTATAGTCTATGTAGGCATCATCACCTTGCTTTGCTGTTTCATATAGTAACCCTGATAAATAAAACGTGTACGCATTTTGAAAGCCATTTTTGACCGAGCGAATTAAGTTATCCATATCGGGATAGTGTTGCTGTGCTTGGGCAACCGCATTATCAAATTCGCTTTGATTATTTAATAGTTCATCAACTTGTACTTTATTAGCACGGCGTATTTCAACTAAGGCGCTTTCAATATCATGTTTATAAACATAATTGAGCGCTTTGTAGCTATGCAACATACTCATTTCGTAGGCGGGCGGTGTATAACCAATAGCTGAGTCGTTGGTTAACAGCGCATTACTTTGCTCAAGCCCAGCACTTACTTGTATTTTTGCAGCTTGGCGCTTAGATTGCATTTGTTGATAGACAGTTTCAAAATGAACTAGTGCGTTATCGGGGTTGTTGGCTAAATCCGCGATACGGCCTTGTTCTAATTGGCTCAGTAAATAATTACTGTGTGTTTTGCTGTTTTTGCTTATTAAGGAGCGTGCACTCTCAATATCATTATTCGTAATGGCTTGTCTAATAGGGGTGGTATTAGTGGCGTAATCATTAAAGAGATCGTCAAAGCCAATGGTGCTGCAACCACTTACAATAAAGCAAAGACTAAAAATTAAAATGTGACGCACGCGCACTCCTTCTTATTTATTCTGTAAGGTTAACATACTGCCAATAAATACAAGTGTGAAAGATTGTAAAAAAGCGTAGTGTATAAACATAGAACAAAAACCCTTAATAAAAACTTTATCATTTAAAAAATAACCATGGTAACGTTTACAACATTGGGCGTTAATTTAATCGGTATATAAATACGGTACATATTTATCAATACGTTAGGAATTAATTTGAAAGCAACACTGTTTACTATTATCGCGTTAGTTGCCTTTGCTGCAAATTCGTTATTATGTCGGTTAGCGTTGGCGCAAGGCTACATTGATGCGTGGAATTTTACCGTTATTAGGTTACTGAGCGGGGCAGTGTGTTTGACC
Organism: Pseudoalteromonas sp. ND6B; assembly: GCF_000764215.1. Lineage (NCBI taxonomy): Bacteria > Pseudomonadati > Pseudomonadota > Gammaproteobacteria > Alteromonadales > Pseudoalteromonadaceae > Pseudoalteromonas > Pseudoalteromonas sp. ND6B. The sequence goes on along the minus strand of NZ_JQFL01000001.1, from coordinate 87,864 downwards.
ATTATTATGCTGCTCTATACTAGGCAGTTAAATAAAAAAGCGCAGTTAAGTAATCCTATTATTAACGATACTGGCAGTTGGCGAAGCAGTGCTAGCTTATTGATATATGCGCTGTGTTTTTCTGTTGCTTATATCGAGCTTGATACCGGCATGGGGGCGCTTATTTTATTCTCGGCGGTGCAATTTACAATGATTGGCTGGGGCATATATAAACAAGAGCGTTTAAGTGCTGTGCAATGGCTTGCATTTATAGTGGCGTTTGCGGCATTTGTTTACTTAATGCTGCCCTCACAGACAGCACCACCGCTGATGGCTGCATTATTAATGAGTATAAGTGGCATTGCGTGGGGAATTTACAGTATTCGTGGCAAGGCGTGTGTGTCGCCGCTAAGAGCCACTGCCTTTAATTTTATTCGTAGTTTATTAGTGCTACCTATTTTAATTGTGGTGGGAATGAGCCAGCTTAAAAATATACGTATCGAAGGGGCGTTACTTGCAATAGTCTCAGGTGCCATCGCATCTGGCGTAGGGTACATTATTTGGTATGTGGCTATGCCACTATTAAAGAGCACGCATGCAGCCATAGTGCAGTTATGCGTACCCGTTTTGGCGGCTATTGCAGGGGCAGTGTTTTTATCAGAGACATTAACTGTACAATTTATGCTCCCCAGCAGTATCATTTTACTAGCGGTATTAGTTTTTACTTTAAATAAAAAGACTAAAACTGTTTAACTGGTGGACTTACATTGATCACAAAGCGTTCATACAATGCAGGTAAGTGGGTTAAAATAGCGTCTTTACCTAATAAATCACTGTTTTTAATGCAGTCGTGCAACACTTCTGGCGTAAGGTGACGAATAAGCTGCGCTGATTGCGCTATGTGGCTAATATGCCAAAGCTCAGGAGCTACCCCGCCCAAGTCATACTGGTAAGGTCGATAAAATCCAAATTCTGCTAGATGAGTGTCTAGCCATTGGCTTAGTTTAGCAAAAGGCCCACCTTGCTGATATTCATTAGGGCTCAATTGCAAAACATAATCGTCACTCACTGCGCTTTTATCGTAAATATCTAAATCAGTCCCTAAATGATGGCGACTCGCCCCCGGTAGCGCAGAATAAAGCATAATGGCAATGCATTTATCAATATCACTGAGCGAATTAATATCAACGTGTTGCTGCGCTTTGTTTAATACCGGCCGCTTAGCGGAAAATTTAGCGTTCCAAATAGCTGATTGACGGTTAAAATCCCGAAAACTTGATGCAATACATAAATCAAAGCCTGCTGATGCAGCCGCAGTTTGCAGTGCAATAAAGTCATTTACAATATCGGCATGCAAAAAGTGATTTTGTATGGCAACTAAATGTGCATCACTTTGGCCAGTGATGCATTGTATGAGTTCTTTATTTGCAGTCATTAAGTTAACAGGTGCTCTAATATTTGTTCGTAAATATCGGCCAGCGCAATTAGGTCGTCGGTGCTAACACACTCGTCCACTTTATGAATAGTGGCATTACGTGGCCCTAATTCAATAACTTTAGCACCCGTTTGTGCGATAAAACGACCATCTGAGGTGCCACCTGTTGTTTCTAAGTTAGTGGTTAACCCCGTTACCGATTTAATGGCGGCTACGGTGGCATCAACCAATGGGCCGTGATCGGTTAAAAACGGCAAGCCATTCACAATCCAATTGAGTTCATAATTTAAATTGTGTTTTTGTAAAATGGAATTTACTTTTTGTTGTAGTTGTTGATGAGTAACTTCGGTACTAAATCTAAAATTAAATTGTACTTCTAGCTCCCCAGGGATCACATTGCCTGCGCCCGTACCGCCATTAATATTAGAGATTTGAAAGCTGGTGGCTGGAAAAAAGTCATTACCCATATCCCACACAGTTTGGCTTAACTCGGTTAAAGCTGGCGTGGCTAAATGAATTGGGTTTTGTGCTAAATGTGGATAGGCCACATGACCTTGCACGCCTTTTATAGTTAAAAACCCCGTGAGTGAACCACGGCGGCCATTTTTAACCACATCACCGAGTACATCGCGAGAAGAGGGTTCACCTACAAGGCACATATCTATTTTTTCACCGCGCTCCTCTAAAGTATCAATAACGCGGGTAGTGCCGTTAATAAACGGGCCTTCTTCATCTGAGGTAATTAAAAACGAAATGGAGCCTTTGTGATCTGGATGCTTAGTCACAAAGCGTTCGGTTGCCACAATCATCGCTGCTAATGAGCCTTTCATGTCGGCAGCGCCACGGCCATGCAATAAGCCGTCTTCAATTAGGCCTGCAAAAGGCGGGTGCTGCCAGTTTTTTTCAGGCCCAGTGGGCACCACATCAGTATGACCGGCAAAACAAAAATGCGGTGATTGGGTCCCTTTACGTGCCCATGTGTTTAGGGTATCGGTAAAAAATAGCGATTCAATATCAAAGCCAATGGCGCTTAGGCGTTCATTCATCATATGTTGGCACCCGGCATCTTCAGGTGTAACCGACTCTCGCTGAATTAAGGCTTGGGCTAGGGTAATTACTGGATGGGTCATTATTTAAAAATCTCATCGTATTGTGCTGCTTTAAAGCCTAAGTGATATTGCCCGTTATTAACAAGAACAGGGCGTTTGATCATCGCCGGTTGTTCAACGAGTAAATCTATAGCGGTTTGTTTAGTCAAGCTTTGTTTTTGCTCATCAGTGAGCGCTCTGTACGTTGTGCCACGCTTATTAACCAATTGTTCCCAATCAATATGTTCTGCAAAGTCGCTTACCATGTCGTTATTAACGCCGTCTTTGCGATAGTCGTGGAAAGTGAATGCAATGTCGTTATCGCTTAAGTATTTTTTTGCTTTTTTAATTGTATCGCAGTTGCTAATGCCATAGAGAGTGATCATAAATCTACTTCTTTTTAATAATAGTTAATAAGGTATCTACACCGGCATTAACTTGCGGGTGAGAATAATGAAAAGTGCCTAAATTATGGCCATTGAGAATTATGAGGCTGGCTAAAATAGGCGAGTCGAGCTCACGTAAATCAAAATAGGCAAGGCGTTGGCCTTTGGTTATTTTGCTGCCGTTAAGCTGAGCAATATGAGTATGCGTAAGTGTTTGTGAATCGGGCACCGCTAGGTTTATTAATACTTTTAAGCCGTTGTTGGCTTTTAAAATAAATTCACAACCGGCACTTTTTACTTGCAGTAAGGTGCCATTGAAGGGTGATAACACTTTATGACTCGATAAGCTAACAACAATACCCGGGCCGAGTGTACCAAAACGAAAAAAGGGTTGTGGATGCTCTTCCATTGGCATCACTTTACCACTGAACGGGCTCGTGATTTGTATCGCGTTTCGGCCAATTTTATTTTTAGTTAAATAGCTAACGTCTTCAGATTTCATTATTTATTGAGTTACCACGTTGTAGCCATCGGCTTTAAGGGCTGTAATTGCTTTGGTGACCGTTTGTTTTTTTACTAAAATATAGTCGGTATCGTAGGTCGATATCGAAAAAATGGACACGCCGGCTCTGGCTAATACGCCTGAGAGATTTGCCATAATGCCAGTTAACGAAAATCCTAAAGGGCCTATCACTTCCAGTGCTTGCCAATTAGATTCAGTATCTTGGCTATCAATAATAAAGTCGACAGGGCAAACAACTGACAGTTCATCATGCGTTTTTGAGATAAAAAATAACGGTTGCTTTAACAGCGCAGGCGGTATGTCAGCATCAAGGGCTAAACTATGAATAGATAACACGGTGCTGTGTAATTGTAATGTTTGTTTTGACATTAAACGTATCGCCAGCAGCAAAATAATAGCTTTATAGTATAGAGTATTGAAGCTAAATTAAAGGCTCAAATTTAGGCTGTGCTATATTTTTATTAGCTAAAAAATAATTGTCCACAATTTCTGTGGATAAGCTTGGGGGTTGTGAGGTATAAATAGCCTAACCAGTTAATTATTAAATAAAAAATGGCTAGGCTATAAAAAGGGCAAGTTAATTATAGGCCTTAATTAAGCGCTTCTACTTGCGCCGCCTGAATGGCTGTTAAAGCAATGGTATACACAATATCGTCAACTAATGCGCCACGGCTTAAGTCGTTAACAGGTTTGCGCATCCCTTGTAACATAGGACCAATACTGATCAAATCGGCACTTCGTTGCACTGCTTTGTAGGTGGTATTACCCGTATTTAAATCAGGGAAAATAAACACGGTTGCTTTACCGGCAACCGGGCTATCTGGCGCTTTTTTAATAGCTACACTTTCCATAATGGCCGCATCGTATTGCAATGGCCCATCGATAATGAGATCAGGACGCTTTTGTTGGGCAATTTTTGTTGCTTCGCGGACTTTTTCTACATCAGCGCCACTGCCCGAATTACCCGTGCTGTAACTTATCATTGCTACACGAGGTTCTATGCCAAATGCGGCAGCAGAATCGGCAGATTGAATTGCAATGTCGGCTAGTTGTTCAGCATTAGGATCAGGGTTAATAGCACAGTCACCATAAACAAGCACTTGATCAGGAAGCAACATAAAAAATACCGACGAGACTAATGATGAACCTGGTGCGGTTTTAATCAACTGTAAAGGCGGGCGAATAGTATTAGCCGTGGTATTGACTGCCCCTGAAACCAGCCCATCTACTTTTCCTTGCTCTAGCATCATGGTGCCCAGTACCACGTTATCTTGCAGTTGTTCCTTTGCAATAACGTCAGTTAAGCCTTTGTTTTTACGAATCTCAACCATAGGTGCTACGTAGTCATTAATAATACTAGTTGGCTCTATTACAGTCACATGCTCGTTCAGTTCAATCCCTTGTTGCTCCGCGATTCGAAATATTTCATCGCGATCGCCAAGTAAAATTGTTTTAGCAATGCCGCGCTGGCCACAAATAGCAGCGGCTTTAATGGTACGAGGCTCGTTACCCTCAGGCAGTACAATCGTTTTATCCGCTTTACGTGCTTTATCGGTTAATAAATACCTAAAGGCCGGCGGGGATAACTTGCGGGTTTTTCCCACACTTTTTGCTAATGTGTCCAGCCAATCAGAATCGATATGTGCAGCGTTATGATCTTTTACTTTTTCAATGCGTTGTTCATCGTCGCTAGGCACTTCTAGGTTAAAGTTATGCAGCAATAAAGAAGTGCGCCAGGTATCGCCTTCGGTTGCCAAAATTGGTAGGCCAGTTTGCATAGCTTGTTCACATAGCGCCATAATACGCGGCTCAGGCTCAAAACCACCGGTAAGTAAAATTGCACCTAGTTTTGTGCCATTCATGGCCGATAAGCAAGCTGCAACGAGTATATCTGAGCGATCGCCAGGGGTTACCAATAACGCACCTGGCGTAAAATAATTTAGAATATTTGATACCGTGCGGGCACAAAATGTAATTCGTCTGAGTCGGCGGTGCACCATATCGCCTTCGTTGATAATAGTGGCTTTTAAATAGGCACTTAAATCTTTAACACGTGGGGCAACCAGTTCAAAATCCCACGGAATAGCGCCGAGTAACATAAACGGGTTTTTTCTAAAAATAGGTAAAGAAGCTAAGCGGTTTAATTCGTTATCAAGCGCTTCTGGCTTATAGGTATCGACTAAATCGGCGCGAGCTCGACCTTCCTCATCAAGGGGGGCGTTTACTTTATTAAAAATACAGCCAAGCACGCGAGGGTGGTCAATGCCACCATAGTTGCCAGCGGCTATTTCAAGTCGGTCTTCAATTTGAGTAATGTTGTAATTGCCAGGGGTAAGTACAAAAACGATATCCGCCCCTAAAGTTTGTGCGATTTCGCGATTAACTCTCCCCGCATACGGTTGGCGACGAGTAGGCACCATGCCTTCAATAATAGCCACTTCATCATCGTTAATTTTACTTTGAAAACGCTCTACAATTTCTTCTAGCAGGTCATCGCCTTTGCCATCGCCAATCATTTGCTCGGCGTAATCCAGCGCAAATGACGTGGGTGGATCAATAGGTGAGCCTTGGGTAACAATTTGTGTTGACTTTTCTGGGCCTGTTTCACCCGCGCGTGGTTGGGCTATAGGTTTAAAAAAATTAACTTTAACAGTTTTTTGTTCCAGCGCCCTTACCAAACCCACCGATACTGAGGTTAAACCAACCCCAGTAGAAACGGGGATCAACATAATACGACGAGCCATATTATAACTCCTTGGTGATGTTTGCGGCATCAAGTGCGATCACCCATTCTTCGTTAGTGGGCATAACAACCGCTTTGCTACGTGAATCAGCTGTACTAATTAACCCAGCTTGGCCAAAACGTGCATCAAGGTTTGCTTGTGGGTCTAAATTAATACCTAAAAAGGCCAATTGTTTAAGTACTTTATCACGGATAATATCGGAATTTTCGCCAATACCGCCGGTAAAAATAACTGCGTCTAGCTGTTGCAGCGGAACCATGTAAGCGGCTATTTGTTTTGCGAGGCGGTAACAAAACATATTAAGTGCCAGCATAGCTTGCTGGTTGCCTGCAATAGCGGCTTCTTCTATGGTGCGACAATCGTTAGACAACTCGCTTATGCCTAATAAACCACTTTTTTGATTGAGTAAGTCATCAATTTGCTGAGCAGTGTAATCGAGTTGCGTGGTTAAAAAGTTAAATAGGCCCGGATCAATGTCGCCACAGCGCGTACCCATAACAAGCCCTTCAAGCGGGGTCAACCCCATACTGGTATCAACACTTTTGCCATTTTTAATCGCACACACTGAACAGCCGTTGCCTAAGTGAGCGCTAATAAAGTTACTGTTTTCAATGGGAAGTGCCAACAACTTCGCAGTTTGCCCTGCCACATAAAAATGGCTGGTGCCATGAAAACCATAGCGCCTAACACCAAAGTCTTTATAAAGCTGATAAGGAAGGGCATAAAGATAAGCGACTTCATCCATCGTTTGATGAAATGCCGTATCGAACACGGCTACTTGCGGTAAGTTTTTAAATGATGCTTGCGCTGATGAAATACCCAGTAAGTTAGCGTGGCCATGCAAAGGTGCTAGCGTGGCTGCTTGCGTGATACCTGCAATAACGCGTTCGTCAATTAATACTGATTGGGTAAAATGCTCACCACCATGCACAACACGATGACCAACAGCAACTAGTTGCTCATCAAGATTGTGATCTTTTATTAAATCAACCAGCGTATCAATGGCATGCGCGTGTGCCTGATTAGCAGCAAGTTTAATGGTGGTCTTTTCTCCCTTAAATTTATATTTTATTGAGGGAGCATCTGCACCTAGGCGCTCAGCTAAACCTGAAATAATGTCTTTTCCTGTGTTTGCATCAATAATTGCAAACTTTAAACTTGAGCTTCCACAATTAAGTACCAAAACATGGTTTGGTTTTTTTGGGAGAGTTGGCATAGATTCATTTTCCATTTAAATATTAATCAGTACACTTGGTTGATATATAAGCATTGTAGGCTTAAATGGGTATAGACTAAAGTGTAGTTGACTTTATTAAAAGGGCTTTGTGGAATTCTTTTAATAATTTATGCTTTTTGTGAGTTTTACTAATGAAATTAAGCATTTTTACCGATAAAGTGAGAGTTGTGTTACACTTTTATAAGCAAGGTGCTTTTACAAGTGTTAAATGCCGTGATTGTGAGGATTTATAATGCAAAAAAGTGTGATATCACAAGTTCAATTAGGGCGCGCTTATGCTAAAACATGGCCTATGCGTAAAGAGGTCGCGCCATTATTTGCCGAGTTTAAAGTGATCAAAGCAACCGAGCTTGCGATTACAGTAATGCCTATTTTAGCCATGCTAACTTTGTTTTTTCAGCTTAATTATTTAGGCCCTGATTTTTTACCTCAAGCTATTGCCAGTAGTCTATTTTTTATCTCCTTGCCGTTACAAGGGCTTTTATGGCTAGGTAAACGTGCGCAAACAGAATTAGAACCCGCTATGCTGCAATGGTACAACGAGTTGTTTGCAAAAATGATCGCCAACGGTTACGACGCACAAATGGGGAAAAACAAGCCCCGCTATTTGGAGCTTGCTGAATTGTTAAAAGACATGTTTGATAAAATGGATAAAACCTTTACTAAAGAGCAGTTTTAACAAACTGGCTAATATAAAATGACAAGGTAACCTTATGATGCTGTTTTTGTTCAAGTGCCTGCCAATGCTCGGGTCTGAACTTCCATGCAAAGGGTGTCATCATTATTAAATTTCTTACGTCGCTAAATGTGAGTGACACTTGCTCTGTAATGAGCTGTTGCGATGATTGTTTAAAGCCTGTTGGCGTAGCAACTTCAGTATGTTCATTTACCGTATTATAGATATATTTTTTCAACTCTTTGAGGTGCATAGGCCCAGGGCTTGCCACCACTAAACAGCCATCCTCTTTAACAAGGCGAGAAAGTTCATCGTCAAACAAAGGGGCAAACACGCTAATTAACACATCAGCAAGGTGATCATTAAAGGGCGCGTGGCTTATTGATGCCACGCTAAATTGACATTGTTTGTATCGTTTTGCTGCGTATTTTACCGCCGACTTAGATATATCAACACCATACACAGTAGCTTGCGTGTTATTTGCTATAGCATGGGTGTAAAATCCCTCGCCACACCCTAAATCAATCACTATATTTGCATTGAGCGGTTTGACTAAATTAGCTAAGGCCGTCTGTAAAAATGCATAATGGCCTTGCTCTAAAAAAGAACGCCTTGCTTGTACCATTTCTAAAGAGTCACCGGGCTGTTTAGAGTTTTTATTTTGCACGGGGAGTAAGTTTACATAGCCTTCTTTGGCAAAATCAAAGCTGTGGTTATTATCACAGCGTAATGTTTTTTCATTAAGTGCCGATGGAAGTTTGCAAATAGGGCAATGGTAATGAAGACTCATGAGCCTAAATAGTCCTTATCAAAAAAAGTTTTTACCCAGTGCGGGCGATAGGTGATCATAACAGTTATTGCCATACCGTTTAGCATTGCTTCAGGAAACGCTAAAATAGGACTGAGATAAATGTAGTTTTCTGTTAGCTGATGCCAATTATATTCGCCAATTGCGTAATAAAAAACACCCCCGAGTATAATGTTAACGCAAGCAACGACACCAGCCGTTAAAAAGCTACAAACAAATATATAGATAAAAAAGTGCCGCGCTAAGTAGTGGTAACAAAGCATAAATACAAAGTAGCTTAATAATACTGGAATAAACGCACTTATTAGTAATTTTACCGCAATCAGCTCGAATGCTATTTGTCCAAAAGCAGTTAGCAGGGCTGTTGCTAATACACAACTTAAAATAGCCAGACGCCAGCCTAAAATCAGCGTTACAGCAGTAATGCCCAGTATATGAAGATCAAGACCAGGTAAAATACCGGCTTTTATACGCCATAGTAAAGCGAGCACCAGCGCGCAGGCAAACACACCGGTTTGCCTAGCTGGCGTATTAAATAAATTGGCGTATGTTGATTTATTAACACTTAAAAAGCCAATAGCAATAACACCAATCCACAGTAATGCCTGTAATTGCACGCTTAGCATAATCGTTAATTAAACTCAGACCAAATAGGCGCATGATCTGAAGGCTTGTCGATAGCACGTAATTCGTAATCTATACCGGTGTCGATACAGCGAGCTGCTAAGTCATGCGTTGCCAAAACCACATCAATCCTTAGTCCACGATTATCAACAAAACCCTTAGAGCGGTAGTCAAACCACGAGTATTGATCGTTAGTTTCTGGGTTTTGCTCTCTAAAGGTGTCTTTAAAGCCCCAGTTTAATAACGTTGCTAGCCATTCACGCTCAACGGGTTGAAATGAACATTTTCCGGTTTTTAACCAGCGTTTTGCGTTTACCTCACCAATACCAATATCTAAATCGGTTGGAGAGATATTAATATCGCCCATTACAATTACATCTTGATCAGGCGTGTAATGACTATTTAGGTGAGTCATTAAGTCTTGATAAAATTGACGTTTATAAGGGAATTTAGTTTCGTGGTTGATGTTATCGCCTTGCGGGAAGTAGCCATTCATGACATGCAGGTCACGGCCATTTTCTTGCTCTACGGTAACGCTGATCATTCGCTTTTGCGACTCATCTGTGTCGGTGGTAAAGCCTTTTAATACCGACTTAGGCTCTTTTTTGCATAACATTGCCACACCGTAATGCGCTTTTTGTCCATGAAAATAAACGTGGTAACCCATTTTTTGTACATCGTCTAGCGGAAATGCTTCATCGTGCACTTTTATCTCTTGAAGACCAATAATATCTGGCTGGTGTTTATCAATAATAGCTTGTAACTGATGTAGGCGAGCACGCAGGCCATTGATATTAAAAGAAATCACTTTCATAAAGTTTACCTTCAAATTTATTTTCATTGTTAGCTAAATTGTATCAGTATTTGGAGCGACATAACATGACTGAAACGAGAAAATAGCTGCACAAATGTTGATCAATTTTTGCTTAATGTTTAAACATTGTAAATGCAATATTAAATAATAAAATAAATAAAATATTCAATTGATATGTTAAAAGTTGTCTATATAATGCGCAAAAATCGTTTGTTTAACTCGTTCAAATAGGACTACCTGATGAAAACTCAATTACTTTTAGCCGCCTCTCTTTTTGTTTCTGTAACTGCTACTGCGCAAAGCAATACGTATTACAGCCAAGACAACAAATTAGAGTCTAACTTATGTGTAGTAAGCGCCAATGAGGGGTTTTCGGCTGCTCGTAAAATGGCAGCAAAGCACGGTGTATATTTATCGCGTTATTCAAAAAGTATCCTATGTAACGGTCAAGACATCCGTGACATTGCAAAAAAAGAAGCAGCAACGCAATCAGTTGTGTCTAAAGTAGAAGTATTTGCAAAAGATTCACACCAAGAAACACAGTTATGTATGACTGCATTAAAGCAAGGCTTGCAACCAGTACGTAAGCAAATTGGTAACTTAAATTCATTAAAGTGTAATGGCCAAAGCGTTACTGATTTTGTTAAGCGTTACCAAAACGCTGCAATCTAAATTACCGTATTAGATATAAATAGCTCGGTTCTTACCGAGCTTTTTTTTTTGCAAAAATTACCAGAGTAGCTTGCAAAAATTGCATTATTAAATATCGTAATAGAAGTTGTTCTTGGTTAATTTTTTGATTTTAATGGTTTATTTTTTTTGGCATCGTATTTGTATTACTAGATTTGAAATTTATTAATACAAGGATACGTCTGATGAAAAAATTAACGATAGCTTCTACTGTTTTAGCCGCATTGAGTTTAGCCGCTTGTTCTTCAAATCAAGGTTTAGAAAAAATCGACAGTGATTTTGCAAGCTTAGATAACGACAGCGATGGCTTTATTTCTAAAACAGAAGCCGACGATGATAGTATTTGGCAGCACTTTTCAAATATAGATACAAATATGGATAACCAAATAAGCCGTAATGAATATGATGCTTATATGCAGCTAAATGCTGGGAAAGTTGCTACAGATAGTGAAGTGAGTGAGTCTGCATTTAAGGCTGATATTGCGAAGTTTGATAAAATAGAAAATGACTTTAAAAGCTTAGATAATGATAGCAACGGCTTTATTTCAGTTTCTGAAGCTGACGATGATGATATTTCAAATCATTTTGGTTACATGGACAGCAATAAAGATAAACGAGTAAGTAAAAAAGAGTTTAATAGCTATATCCAAAAACATGGTGATTCTGTTGCAGAGGACGATGCACTTGAGCAATTTAAAAATAGCTAAATTACATTATTAAATACACTTGATACCAAGCCAGTGTTCTTCACTGGCTTTTTTATACCTATAAATGTTATTTTATTAATATGTTTTCCTAGTTTGCCGTTGTTCTGTCATAATAGATGGCTGTGTGTTTTTATTAACTTTAGAGTGATTATGGTTGGTCGGCGAATTAGTGATGAACAATTAATTGAAATCATTGAAGCGGCGATTTTTGTGGCAGGCAAGCCCGTATCAAAACGTCATCTTAAGGACACGGTTTTAAACGACTTAGCAATTTCTATGGCGCGCATTAATGATGCTGTAGAGGCCATTCAAGTTCACTATCAGACGCGTGGAATACGTTTAGTTGAGGTAGGCAGTGGCTATCGTTTTCAAGCGTGCAGTAGTTTAAGCCCATGGTTGAGTAATTTATGGCAAGAACGTGCCCCTAAATACTCGAGAGCTTTACTCGAAACCCTGTCGTTAATTGCATACAAGCAACCCATTACCCGTGGTGAAATTGAGCAAGTGCGGGGTGTAGCAACTGGCTCAAATATTATTAAAACTCTGCTTGAAAGAGAGTGGATTAAAGTAGTTGGGCATAAAGAAGTACCCGGTAAACCGGCACTTTATGCAACGACTAAACAATTTTTAGATTATTTTTCGATAACGGGACTTCATGATTTACCCGCATTGCCAGAGCAACAGCAAAGTAAAATTACCCAGTTATTAAGTGATCCTTCTGTGAGAGAACCATCCGAATGAGTATACAAGGTGAAAAGTTACAAAAAGTCCTAGCCCGTGCAGGCGTAGGCTCACGCCGTGAAATGGAAAAATACATTGATGCAAATCGTGTGAGTGTAAACGGTAAAGTAGCTAAGTTAGGCGACAGGGTTGAAGAAACCGATTTAATTCGTGTTGACGGCCATACCGTTAAAATAGAAGAAAAAGCAGACAGAATTTGTCGTGTAATTATGTATAACAAACCAGAGGGTGAGTTAAGTACGCGTAAAGACCCTGAAGGCCGTAGAACCGTTTTTGACCGCTTACCTCGTATTGATGGCGATCGCTGGATAGCCGTAGGCCGATTAGACGTTAATACCTCAGGCCTAATGCTTTTTACCAATGACGGTGAATTGGCAAACCGCTTAATGCACCCAAGCTATGAAGTTGAACGCGAATATTCAGCACGTGTATTTGGTGAAGTCACTGACGAAACAATGAAAAACTTACTGCGTGGCGTAGAACTTGAAGATGGCCCCGCAAAGTTCACTGGTATCAAGCCTATGGGCGGTGAAGGTATTAATCGTTGGTATAATGTAACGCTTAACGAAGGTCGTAACCGTGAAGTGCGTCGTTTATGGCAATCACAAGATGTGGAAGTATCACGTCTTATTCGTATTCGTTACGGTAAATTAGAGCTTGATAAGCGTGTACCGCAAGGTGGCTGGATTGAGTATGATTTAGATACGGTTAACTATTTACGTAAAACAGTAAAGCTTGGCAAAGAAACACAAACTAAGCTGTCGGTTATTCCTGAAAAGCGTAAAGACAAGCGCGCTAAAATAAACCAAATTCGCAAGGCGGTTAAAAAGCACAATCAACGTGTAAAACCGACTAAACGTAAGTAATTAAAGCATAAAACAACAAAGCCGCTTTTTATAGCGGCTTTTTATAGCGGCTTTTTTACGTTTAAAACTAAATATTACTTTTTAGCTTGTGCGTCTAACGATTGGCCATTGATATCTTTTGAGTCATCACTCATTAAATACAGGTAAGTTGGCATTAAATCTTCAGGTGTTGCTAGTAAATCACGATCTTCACCTGGGAATGCACTTGCACGCATTGATGTACGTGTTGCGCCTGGATTGATGCAGTTAACACGGATTGGCGTTTTTTCAACTTCACACGCCCATGTTTGCATCATACCCTCTACCGCAAACTTAGAAATAGCGTAAGGTCCCCAAAATTCTCTTCCTTTACGACCTACACCCGATGAGGTAAATACCACTGAAGCACTTTTTGACTTACGCATTACAGGGAACAACGCTTTGGTGATCATCGCTTGTGCTATTACGTTTACTTTCATTACATTTTCGAATGTTGATGAACAAAAGTGCTCCAACGGCCCTAAAGTACCTAAAATACCAGCGTTATTTAATAGTCCATCAAGGCGGCCAAATTGGCTCTCGATAGTTGCAGCAAGGTCGCGGTAGTTTTGTTTAGTTGCACCTTTTAAGTCCATAGGCACAATCGCTGGCTGTGGGTAGCCTGCATTGACGATTTCGTCATACACACATTCTAGCTTATTAGTTGTTTTTCCTAATAAAATAACGGTTGCACCATGTTTAGCATAAGTAATTGCTGCAACACGGCCTATACCATCACCTGCGCCTGTTATCAAAATTACTTTGTCTTTAAGTGCGTTTTCAGTTGCTTGATAGGTATGCATAAAAGTACCAATGTTTAAATTTTTTTTGATTTTAACATAGCAAATCGACAAGTAATCGAATTTATTACAAATTTAGGTGGCGAAACTAGAAAGTTTACGTTAAGTTTAACTGGTCTAATGTCTCATTAATATACTAGCTACATTATTTTAACTTAATTACACTGACTATAAACACACTATAAAAATAAGATTTGTGCGGAGAACACTATGAAAAAAATGCTACTCTCGCTCTCAGTTGCAGCTGCATTAGCAGGCTGTGGCGGCGGAGAAACGTTAGAAGATGTTAAAAACGATTCAGTTACAGTTATTCCAAAAGCTACGGTAAAATTTGACCCTGCAAATGGTGTAATTTCGGTTCCTAATGATTTATTGATGAGCGGTACGCGCGATGGCACATTAAACATTCCTGGTGAGCTAAATGACGAAAATGTTTCTATCCCTCGCGCTGCGTATGCGGATCCGCAACTTGCACTAGGGGCACTTGATGGCTGGTCTACGCAAGTTCCTTTTAAAATAGATTTAACGTTTCCACCGGGCATTAGCCTAGATGAAACGTCTGCAGCTTCACCAGGCTCAGTACGTATTTTTGAAGTGATCATGGGTGCAAGCCTAACAGATGCCGAATGCTCACAAGCACCAGCCGGTGCTGCATGTAAATTAGTGGGCGAATTAACCTTTGGTGTTGATTTTGTTACACAAGGCTCTGGAGACGCGGTTGCAATTATTCCACTTAAGCCATTTAAGGCTGGTAGCTCGTACATTAATGTACTAACGACTGGGCTTAAAGATTCAGAAGGTCGCTCAATTGAGCCATCATCAACGTATGCGACTGTTAAACAAGAAGCACCGTTAGTAACACCATCACAGCTTGCGCTGCAAGGGGCTGTTAATAGCTACGAAAACGTAGTGGTGAGCTCGGGTGATATCACCAAAGACGATATTATTTTTTCAGCCGCGATGACGATGCAATCAGCAGGTCCTGTGCTTGGCACAATCAAAAAGATTTTAGCAGCAAGCTTAACAGAGCCAACAATTCCAACGCCTGCGTTGCAAATTCCAACACAGCCTATGGCTAATGTACAACAAGCGTTTGCAATACAAGGTGTAACGGTGCCTGACGTATTCCAAGTAGCACAGTATCAAAAAGGCAGCATCCAGCTACCTATGTATTTAGGTACACCTACGGGTAAAGAGATCAGTGATTTAAATGATACTTACTGGCAAGGTATGTGTGACAGTGCCGTTGCTATTTTAGGTTACAAAGCGCAAGCAGGTGAAGCGTTCCCAACTGATCCCATTAGCACTAACGATGCGATGTGTGCTGCTTTGAGTGATGGACAGCTTCGTGACTTAGGGCTTGATAGCACTAAACACTTAACTAAATATAACTCACTTCCTAAAATGCAAAGTATGGCGACTGTGCCAGTACAAATTACCAAACCGATTTTACCGGTTGTTAATGCGTACCGAACAGGCTTAGGTTTAGAGCCTTTTGCTGCTATGCCAGAAAATGGCTGGCCAGTGGTTATTATGCAACACGGTATTACCACACAAAAAGAAAGCATGTTAACGCTAACAGCGCAGCTTTCATTGCAAGGCTTTGCAACGGTTGCAATTGACCATCCTCGTCATGGCGAGCGTGGAATAGATGTTGATGTTGATGGCACAGATGACTTTAACGCAACATCAGGCTCTGTACTTAGTTACATGAACCTAAGCTCGTTATTGGTCGCTAGAGACAGCTTACGCCAGTCAAGTGCTGACTTACTTGGTTTACGTTTAGGCTTAAACTTCAGTGGTGATAGTTCACTCAATTCTAGAGATGTATCTTATATTGGCCATTCACTGGGCTCAATTGTAGCGCCTGCATTTATTGCACAAGCGAATAGCCCATTGGCTGATCAAGTAGACCCACTCTTTAAAGTTAATGCTGTTGCATTGGCAAGCGGCGGTGGCGGTATTGCTAGCTTCTTATTAGAGTCAGCCGCGTTTGGTCCATTTATTCAAGGCTCTGTACTTTCTCAAGCTGGAACTGCTGAAGCTGACGAGTTTAATGCATTCTTAAATGCTGGTGCGTTATCAAACTGTGGCGCCTTGTTACCAGACATGCAGGACTTCTTAAGCTGTGGCTTTAATGAATTTGCAGCATCGCTAACGATGGCGGGAGAAGCTGATAAACTGGCTAACATCAAGGGCGTGATGACGCAGTTTGTATTTGCAGCACAAACAGCATTAGATAGCGGCGATCCAACTAACTACGCAGCAACCGTTAAAGCACTAGAAACACCTGTGTATATGAATGTTGTTGTTGGTGATGGCACTGATAGTAACAAGCCAGACCAAGTTATTCCGCCGATGACTGCTAACAACCCAATTGCAGGTACACTGCCTCTAGCTAACTTTATGGGGTTAGAAACAGTGAGTACATCTCAAGCACCAACAGAGATGGGGGCTAGCTATTTAGTTAAATTTAACACAGGTCATCATGGCTCGGTATTAACACCGGCGCAAGATGAAAGACAGTCGTCTACAGCAGCGGGCAGCGCAGCAGCTAATGCAGAAATGCAATTGCAAATTGCAACTTATCTAGTATCGCGTGGACGTTTATTATCTGTATCAGATACTGACATTGTGACTAATTAATAATCAACCACTCAATTAAGTCTAAAAAGCCACTGTATAGTGGCTTTTTTTTATTTTAAAGCATGCTAAATTGGCTGAAATTTATAAACGGAGAACACAGTTGGAATTTTTATACGAGTACGGCTTATTTTTTGCAAAAACCATTACCTTTGTTATTGCTATTGCTGTGATTTTAACCTTAATTGTAAGCTCGGCTGTTAAGCCAAAAGCGAAAAAAGGTGAGATTGAAATTGATGACCTATCAGAGCAGCTGACCAATATAAAAGAAAGCTTTTTAAATAATACGCTAGGTAAAAAAGAGTTAAAAGCCTATCAAAAACAACAAAAAGTAGAGCAAAAAAAAGCGGACAAAGAAGCGCCTAAATCACGACTCTATGTTATTGACTTTAATGGCAGTATGGACGCACATGAAGTAGAAAGCTTGCGCGAAGAAGTGACCGCGATAATTTCGATAGCGGATGCAAAAAAAGATAAAGTGTTAGTTCGCCTTGAAAGTGGTGGTGGCGTGGTACATGGCTATGGTTTAGCCGCATCACAATTACAACGTTTAAAGTCAGCCGGTATTGAGTTGACTGTATCAATAGATAAAGTCGCCGCCAGTGGTGGTTACATGATGGCTTGTGTGGCTGATCATATTATTGCAGCACCGTTTGCAATTGTTGGCTCTATTGGTGTTATTGCACAAATTCCAAATTTTAATAAAATTTTAAAGAAAAATGATGTCGAGTTTGAGCAAATTACGGCGGGTGAATTTAAACGCACGTTAACTTTATTTGGTGAAAATACCGATAAAGCCCGTGAAAAGTTCCGCGAAGAGATAGAGCAAACTCATGTATTGTTTAAAACTTTTGTGAGCACTCAGCGCCCAAGTTTAAATATGGATTTAGTGGCAACGGGTGAACATTGGTTTGCAACCCAAGCAATTGAAAAAGGGTTAGTCGATACTATTAAAACCAGCGATGATGCGTTGTTAGAGCAACAACAGCACTATCAAATTTATAAAGTGCAATACAAGATTAAAAAAGGATTAAGTGACAAGCTGGCAATGGGTTTGAGCCATGGTGTGAATAAAGCGGGTGTAAGTTTAATGTCAAAGTTTAAGGCGTTAAACCCTTAATAATTTAATCACTTAAACCCAACAAAAAAGCCTTGTTACTTAACGAAGTAGCAAGGCTTTTTTTATGACTATTGTCAGAAATACTAATCAATAGATTTGTGGTAGTCCTCTAAATCTTTTGCTGCATTTGGGTCGTTAAAGATACTTTCATCCAGTTCACCTTCGCTTTTAGCGACGACACACGTAACCATACAGTCACCCGTTACGTTTACTGCTGTACGGGTCATATCAAGCAATCTGTCTACACCAATAATAATGGCGATGCCCTCAACAGGTAAGCCAACTTGGTTAAGTACCATGGCTAGCATAATTAAACCAACACCAGGTACACCCGCCGTACCAACAGAGGCAAGCGTTGCAGTTAGTATCACCATTAAGTAATCAGAAATAGTTAAGTCAACACTAAATACCTGAGCGATAAATACCGTAGCCACACCTTGCATAATTGCGGTGCCATCCATGTTAATGGTTGCACCAAGCGGAATAGTAAACGAAGCGACCGAATTATTAGCGCCAAGCTTTTTAGTTGCCGTTTCAAGTGTAATAGGCATAGTCGCGCTTGAACTTGAGGTACTAAAAGCAAATAAACAAGTGTGCTTCATTTTAGCCAAGAAAGTGAGCGGGTTTAGACCCGTGAGTATTTTTAGCAGCAGGGTGTAGTTTACAAATGCGTGTAGTAATAAGGCTAATACAACCACGCCAAAGTACTTAGCTAAACTCACAATCAAGTTAAGTTCAATGGTAGTGAACAATTTAGCCATTAAGAAAAATACGCCGTAAGGGGCAATGTTCATTAGCAAAGTAACCAGTTTTAAGATAACGGTGTTTAAGTCTTCAAATACAGTAGCGACACGTTTACCTGCTTTTCCGCTAAGTGCCATTGCAATACCGAATAATAGAGCAAACACAATTACTTGTAACATGTTTCCCTTTGCCATTGCTTCAAAAGGGTTGGTAGGGAACATATCAATAATTACGCGAGCTAAAGTAGGCGCTTCTTTGGCATCATAACTTGCTTGAGAGGGTAACCCAATGCCTTCACCTGGGTTAAATAGTAACGCTAAGGTTATCGCGACTGTAATCGCTATTGCCGTTGTAACTAAGTATAAACCAATTGATTTACCGCCTAAACGGCCTAATTTCTTAGGATCGCTTAAACTGCAGGTACCACATACCAGTGATACAAATACTAAAGGCACAACCAGCATTTTCAAACTGGCTATAAATATTTGCCCACCTACATGGAAAAGGCCATCAACAAAAAAGGCTTTAATTGGCAAAGAGAATAACCCAAGAGGAATTAGGTAATCGTCTTCACCAGCTAATATAGCCTGAAATATAAAGCCTACTGCAACACCAAGCACCATACCAATCATGATGCGAGTAGTTAAACTCATTGAACGGATTTTAGACATATTTCCAATCTATTTTTTATAAATTTGGCATAGACTAACAGCATGTAATTTTTTTTACAGAAAAAACGTCAACTTTTTAAAAATTTTTATCAAAAAAAGGAGTAAAAAACTGAGATTTTAGACTAAGTTATAGGTTAACATTAAGTAAATAAGTTTAACTTAGTAATAGCGCAACGGAGAAACCTATGCCTTTAACTCGTTTGCTCAGCATTATATGGCTCAGCACATTACTCATCGCCTGTGGCGGTGGTGGCTCACTGGAAAAAGAAAGTGGAACCGTTGGCGGTGATACTGGAGGCACCGGTGGAGACGTTGTCGAACAAGCAATTCAAGTTGAACTTGATTTTGAAGATAGAATTGTTACTGCCGATAACCCGCTAGAGGTGGTTGCAACGGTAACCGGAAGTGATGGTCAACCTGTTGTGCGTCAAGAGGTCAGCTTTACCACAACACTGGGTTCTTTTATACCGGCTACAGGTAGCGCTTTAACAAATTCCAGCGGTGTTGCAACTATCGAGCTTAGCGCGGGTAGTGTTGAAGGAGCAGGAACCATTGTTGCCAGCTACGAAGACGCAACAAGTAAACTTGGCTTTTACACGGCAGGTGATGAGCCTCAATCGAATGACTCAACCGCAAATATTGACATTAAAATTTTACAAAACTGCCCTGATAGTTGGTTAAATATAGACAGAGATTCTATAGAGCTTGATCCATCTGACTGTTCTCAAAATAGTAATTTACTTGGGCAACAAGCTATTGTATACGCAAAAATCACAAAACCTGGCAGTAATACGCCAGCAAGTAATGTACTGGTTCAAGCGACAACAACGCTAGGTATTTTATTACCTGAAAGCTTAACGGCTAAAACGGATGCGTTTGGTGTTGCTATTTTGAATTTATTGCCTGGCAGTAGCTCAGGTGTTGGCCAAGTTGAGTTAACTGCTCAGGGCGGCGTTGCGAGTGCTTTATTTGAAATTAACGCTGTTCAAGTAAATGTAAATTTAAGCGCGGGTATTGCAACTGGTGATGTGTTGTCTGCA
Source organism: Pseudoalteromonas sp. ND6B (assembly GCF_000764215.1). Classification (NCBI taxonomy): domain Bacteria; kingdom Pseudomonadati; phylum Pseudomonadota; class Gammaproteobacteria; order Alteromonadales; family Pseudoalteromonadaceae; genus Pseudoalteromonas; species Pseudoalteromonas sp. ND6B. The sequence continues at coordinate 67,510 of NZ_JQFL01000001.1, read as the reverse complement.
GGTTCTACTACTATTATTACCGCTCAGATTGTAGATGGCAGCAATAACTTATTCACCACTCCACTTGAAGTACAATTTACCTCGGCATGTGCAGAAGAATCTACACCTAGAGCCACTATCGATAGTGTGGTAACTAGCATTGGCGGCACGGCAAGCGCAACTTATAAAGCGGATGGTTGTAATGGTATAGATACGATTACAGCAACCGTGGTTACCGGTGGCAACGTTGCTACTAAAACAATTAATATTAATGTAGCTGCCGCTCAAACGGGTTCAATCGCGTTTATGGGTGTGACCAATCAAGTGTTAGCTATTAAAGGAGCTGGCGGTCAGACTCTCACTGAAAATTCAGAGCTTACCTTTAAACTTTTAGATATTAATGGTAACCCTGTTGGTCAAAAGCAAATTGATTTTGCTCTTTCGCAAAACCCCGGCGGCGCGTTGCTAGACAGTGCATTTCAGTTTACCAATAATGAAGGTTTAGTGACTGTAAATGTCCGCTCAGGAAGAGCCGCAGGAGTTTTATCTGTTATTGCATCACATCAAGTTGAGGCTGGCGACACATCACAAAATAATGTGATTTCTATTGTGTCAAATGACATAACCATTACCACTGGTGTGCCAGATCAGGATAGTTTTACGCTTGCAGTGCAAACATTTAATACCGAGTCATTAAATGAAGCCGGGGTGACAACAGACTTAACTGTATTTGCAGCCGATCACTTTAATAATTTTGTTCCTGATAACACGGCAATTTATATAGCCAGCGAAGGTGGTGCAGTAGGCACAATAGATGATCAACAATTTACACCTTTATTACTTTGTCGCACCATAGATGGTGTGTGTAAAGCGCAGTGGCGTAGCCAAAACCCAATTCCTTATCATTACAGCATTTATAAAAACTCTGTGGCTGATAAGTGTGACCGTTTTTTTGGTCAAGCAGCACCTTGTACATTAGGTATCAGAGAGTCACAACTAGACACAAACGGCAATCTACTTACCTATCTTGATAGTAGTGGTAACCCGATATCATTTGCGGATGCGCCAAGTAATGCGCTAATAGATTATCCATTAGGTGGTCGTGTAAGCTTGCTAGCATACTCAGTGGGTGAAGAATCATTTAATGATGTATCTGCTAACGGTGAATTTAATCAAAACGAGTTTGATTCTACATTACAAGATTTACCTGAAGCATTTATAGATTTTAATGAAAACGGTATTTTTGACGGAAATTTACCCGCACCTGCGAACCCTGTAAATTCTAATGGCGGTGAGGATGAGTGGTATGTGGAGCGCTCTGGTGCACTAAATAATGGTCAGTTTGATTCCGGCGATGGCATTTACAATGGCTTGTTATGTAGTGACGAGGCGCTTGCTGCAAATGCATGTACGCGTGAAACAGTAAATGTACGCGATCGTTCAGAGTTAGTGATGTCTGGAAGTACACCTTACATTAGAGCTGTAACGGCTTTAGATGACTGTAGTTTAAGTGATGGTATTCGCTTAGAAGCTTCCGATATGGCGGGTATGTGTGACATAAACCTTATTGATATTAGCAATTCCACACCTTACAGCGCGATTTCAGTGACTATCTTCTTCAGTGATATTCATAATAATCCATTGCCTGCAGGTACTACAGTTACTGTCACTGCCGACAATGGTGTGTTAAGAGGGTTAACTGATTACACCGTTGTGAATACTGCTCAACAAGTGCCTATCTCTGTTTCAGTAAATATTACAAAAGAGGCTGAGCCAAATGATGTTGATTCTGGCTTTTTATACATCGAATTTGTGACCCCTGGTGGGGTGAAAACTCAATATACCGTGATGTCGATTTTAGACGAGCCTAAGGTTTAAAATTAATAAAGCATAGAAAATGCCAACCAATAAGGTTGGCATTTTTGTTTCTATTCTATATATTCCACATCAATTATTCAAAAAGCACTGGTTTGATTAAATTTACAACAGAAATTGTTTGTTTATTCAGTAAATACTGAAAAGTTTGTATTAAAAGCTTGTAAGAACTAGTGTTTGTAGATATACCTATAAATATTCGCGCCGCATGAGTCGGCTAAACACATTTAAAAAACTAGGTTAGAAATAGGCAACTATGGGCAAATCGCTAGTAATTGTAGAGTCACCTGCTAAGGCTAAAACAATTAATAAATACTTAGGTAATGATTTTATCGTTAAGTCCAGTATTGGACACGTACGAGATTTACCTACTTCAGGTTCTGGCAAAAACAAAGCACCAGCAAGCAAAACGCCTGCTGAGGTGCGTAAAATGCCACCTGATGAGAAAGCAGCGTATAAACAGCAACGTGACTATACTAACTTAGTCGCGCGAATGGGCATCGATCCTGAAAAAGGATGGGAGCCACATTACGAAATATTGCCGGGTAAAGAAAAGGTTGTTCAAGAATTACAAAAGCTTGCCCAAAATGCTGATCAAATCTATCTCGCAACGGATTTGGATAGAGAAGGGGAAGCTATTGCTTGGCACCTTCAAGAAATTATTGGTGGCGAGCCAGAAAAATATAAGCGTGTTGTTTTTAACGAAATCACTAAAAATGCAATACAACAAGCATTCGAAACCCCAGGTGAGTTAAACACCGACATGGTTTATGCACAGCAGACCCGTCGCTTCTTAGACCGTGTTGTTGGCTTTATGGTATCGCCCCTATTATGGGCTAAAGTCGCCCGAGGTTTATCAGCGGGTCGAGTTCAATCTGTTGCAGTGCGTTTATTAGTTGAACGCGAACGTGAAATTAAAGCATTTATTCCTGAAGAATTTTGGGACATTCATGCCGATGTTAAAAATAGCGAGTCTGACCTACGTTTAGAAGTCACTAAACAAGCAGACAAGCCATTTAAGCCAGTAAATGAAGCTCAGGCTAGTGCAGCAGTTAAAAGCCTTGAGAATGCCGAATATAAAGTTGTCAGCGTTGAAGAGAAACCAAGTAAGAGCCGTCCAAGTGCGCCATTTATTACTTCAACAATGCAACAAGCAGCAAGTACCCGATTAGGTTATGGCGTTAAAAAGACCATGATGCTTGCCCAGCGTTTATACGAGGGGGGTTATATTACTTATATGCGTACCGATTCAACTAATTTATCGAAAGATGCGGTTGAAATGTGTCGCGAATACGTAACCAATGAGTTTGGTGCCAAGTATTTACCTGCTGATCCGATTAATTATAGCTCTAAAGGTAATGCACAAGAGGCGCACGAAGCGATTCGTCCTTCTAGCGTATCAGTGCTTTCTGGGCATGTTGAAGGTGTGGATGCCGATGCGAAAAAGCTTTATGAGCTTATTTGGCGTCAGTTTGTGGCCTGTCAAATGGTGCCAGCTGAGTACGATTTAACCACCTTAACGGTCGCTGCCAACGATTTTACATTGAAAGCAAAAGGACGTGTTTTACGTTTTGATGGTTGGACTAAAGTGCAACCGGCAGTACGTAAAAAGAATGAAGAAGATCAATCGCTGCCTGCTGTTAAGCAAGGCGAGGTGCTCACGTTAGTTGAGCTTGATCCTAAGCAGCACTTTACTAAGCCACCGGCTCGTTTTAGTGAAGCAAGCTTAGTTAAAGAGCTCGAGAAACGTGGGATTGGTCGTCCATCTACGTATGCCTCTATTATATCAACGATACAAGACCGTGGTTATGTACGAGTAGAAAATCGTCGCTTTTTCGCTGAAAAAATGGGGGAGATTGTCACCGATCGCCTTGTTGAAAACTTTACCGATTTAATGAACTTCGATTTTACCGCTAAAATGGAAGGCCGTTTAGATGATATCGCCGAAGGTGAGCGTGTTTGGACGCAAGTTCTCGATAAATTTTACGCTGATTTTTCAACGCAATTGAATATTGCCAAAGGTGAACCCGATGAAGGCGGTATGCGTCTTAATCAAATGGTAGAAACCGACATTGACTGCCCAACGTGTGGCAGAAAAATGGGTATTCGTACTGCTTCAACGGGCGTATTCTTAGGATGTACTGGTTATAACCTGCCACCTAAAGAGCGCTGTACTACCACTATGAACTTAGTGTCGGGTGATGAAGCGGTTGCAGCTGATGTTGAAGACGTTGAAACAGAAACATTAATGCAAATGAAGCGCTGTCCAATTTGTGAAACAGCGATGGATTCATACCTTATCGATGAAACCCGTAAACTACACGTGTGTGGTAATAACCCAGCGTGTCATGGGCATGTGGTTGAAGAGGGTACGTTTAAAATTAAAGGTTACGACGGCCCTATTATTGAATGTGATAAATGTGGCGCTGATATGGAATTAAAATCAGGTCGATTTGGTAAGTATTTTGGCTGTAACAATGACGAGTGTAAAAATACCCGTAAGTTATTAAAAAATGGCGAAGCCGCGCCACCAAAAGAAGATCCCGTTCATATTCCTGAATTAGAATGTGAAAAGTCTGAAGCCTATTTTGTATTACGTGATGGTGCTGCAGGTATTTTCTTAGCAGCAAATACGTTCCCTAAATCACGAGAAACACGCGCCCCCAAAGTAGAAGAGTTACAGCGTTTTAGAGATCGTATTTCGCCTAAGTTTTACTACTTAGCTGATGCACCAGCTAAAGATCCTGATGGTAATCTTGCTGTTGTGCGTTACAGTCGTAAGAATAAATCACAGTATGTAATGACTGAGGTTGATGGCAAAGCAACTGGTTGGACGGCACACTACGAAGGTGGTAAATGGGTAGAAGAGGCAAAGAAAAAAGCCGCGCCTAAAAAGAAAGCCGCCGCTAAAAAAGCGCCTGCTAAAAGTAAAGCGAAAGCAAAAGTAAAAAAAGACGATGAATAATTAATTATTCATCGCTTTAAGTAATAAAAAACCGGAATGCACAGCCTGTGACAGTTCCGGTTTTTTTTGTCAAATCAAACCTATCGCAATGGCATTTCTAATCTGATTTTTTACTTTACAGGATTAAAAAATGTAACCAATTTAGGTTCAATTCACACAATTATTCATTAAATTTTAACAGCAGTGACTTTGTTATAGCCTTCAGATGTTAGTTCATCATTCACACACTTTAAAACATAGTTATAAAGCTCTTCATTGCTTACGTCGTCTTCTTTAGCCCAACTAACACACATTTCTGTGAATTCTTGAATCGTCTCAGCTGAAGCGTCTGTAGCATCGTTTGCCACTGCATTAGCAGCAGATAAAACGAAAAATGGTGCAACGATTAACGCGAGTAATGCTTTATTCATTTTCTTATTCCTAAAAATGGAGTAACAATCGAGTTATGCATTCATACAATGCCTACATAAAACAAGTGTAACCAAGCCAGAACATCTCTGTTGGTATATTGATTTTTAATCGAATATAAAATAAAGGGAAACGAAATATTTTTATCGTCAAGATGAGCGTATCGCGTAAAAGTGTTTAACCTTAACTAATTGTGTTACAGCTAAATTTAGGCTAATGTCGCGTTTTAATTTTTAGGTGTTCTTATGTCAGAGCCACATACAAATAATATAAATAAAAAAATACAACCTGTTCATAAAGTAGAGCATGCTCTTGAGTCGTTTATATTCAAAGGACGCTGGTTATTAGCCCCATTTTTTGTCGGTTTACTATTTGCTGTGGTTTTATTACTAATAAAATTTTTTAAACAGCTGTATTTGATGGGGATCGCAACGTTTACTGCCAGTAATCAAGAGTTGTTGGTGGGTATATTAACTTTGGTTGATACCGCTTTGTTAGCTGGACTTTTATTAATTATTATATTTAGTGGCTACGAAAACTTTGTCTCTAAGCTTAATATCGAAAATCATGAGGACCGTCCCGTATGGATGGGAAAAGTAGGGTTTTCTGGTTTAAAAATGAAACTGATTAGTGCAATAGTCGCCATTTCAGCCGTTGAGCTACTAAAGGTGTTTATAAGCTCTGCATCTCATTCAAATGATGAATTACTCTGGAAAGTGCTGATACACGTTACCTTTGTTGTGTCGGGTGTACTGTTTGCATTTACTGATTACTTAAATAGTAAAACAATTAGCCATTAAAAAATGCTAAAAAAACCCGAGCAGTGCTCGGGTTTTTTATAATAATGTAAATATTAACTGCAGTGGGCGTAATAACAACCAAATGGCTCAACTGTCAGTGTTTCATTATCAAGCTTTGCGTTGTGATGAGAAAGGTCGTTATGTTCATTTTCAACACTTGCATTAATAGTAAGTTTTGCTTGTGAAGCACTCAAATTGAATACACACAACATTTTTTCATCGTTTAGAGTACGGTAAAACGCTAAGATTGGCTCTTCGGTTTGTAAAAACTCAATATCACCTTCAAGTAATACCGGCTGGTTTTTACGCCATGCCATAAATTCACGGTACGCATTTAATATTGAGTTTGAATCATTCTCTTGCTCAGCAACTGCTTGCAGCCTATGTTGTTGATCAACAGGTAACCACGGTTTTACTTCACTAAAGCCCGCATTGTGAGCATTGGCATGTGAGCTATCAAGGTTTTCCCAAGGCATTGGGGTACGACAACCATCACGGCCTTTAAAGTTTGGCCAAAACGTAATGCCGTATGGGTCTTGTAAATCTTCAAACGCAACGCTTGCTTCACCGAGCCCGAGCTCTTCACCTTGGTACATACACACGCTACCACGTAACGAGGCCAATAGGGCGGTTAACATCTTACATTGCGCAGGGTTTACTTCACCCGTTTCGCTCCAACGGCTTGCAACGCGCTCTACGTCATGGTTACTAAATGCCCAGCAAGGCCAGCCTTCAGTCATACGTTGTTCAAGTGTAGTAACGGTGTTTCTTATATATTCACTCGAGTAGTCATCAGTTAGTAGCTCAAAGCTGTAACCCATGTGTAGTTTATCGCCGCCTTGGGTGTATTCTGCCATGGTGGCTAATGAATCTTCAGATGAAATTTCACCCAGCGACACGGTTCCTGGGTATTTATTGAGCAAGGTGCGAATATCACGCATAAACTCAATATTTTCAGGCTGCGTATTATTGTAGTAGTGATACTGAAAAGCATACGGATTGTCTTCACTAAAACCACGGCCCTGACGCTTTTCTTTTGGTTTTGCAGGATTATCACGAAGCTGTGCGTCATGGTAACAAAAGTTAATTGCATCTAACCTAAAACCATCAACGCCTTTTTTAAGCCAAAACTCAACATTGTCTAGTACAGCTTGGCGAACATCAGGGTTATGAAAGTTAAGATCAGGCTGTTCCGTGAAAAAGTTATGTAAGTAGTATTGTCCACGACGCGGCTCCCATTGCCATGCACCGCCACCAAAAATAGACAACCAGTTGTTTGGTGCTGTTCCGTCTTCTTTAGCATCAGCCCATACATACCAATCAGCTTTATCGTTGGTTAAATCTTCACGGCTATCAATAAACCATTGGTGTTGATCTGAGGTGTGACTAAGCACTTGGTCTATAATAATTTTAATATCGCGTTGATGTGCTTGCGCAATGAGCTCATCAAAATCATCTAAGTTACCAAAAAGCGGGTCGATATCGCGATAGTCGCTAATATCATAACCAAAATCTTTCATAGGTGATTTAAAGAAAGGTGAGATCCAGATAGCATCCACCCCTAAGCTTTTAATGTAATCAATGCGATTAATTATCCCTTTTAAGTCACCAATGCCATCGTTGTTGCTATCTTGAAAGCTACGCGGATAAACCTGATAAATAACCGCACCTTTATACCATTGCTTTTGGGCCATGCCTTTCTCCGTTTTCACACTGTCTTTGTGTTGTTCTTTTTTAGAGGTGTTAATCCTCGTTTATTTGAAAAAGCATACTTGAAGCCCGTCATACTGTAAAAAGTCTGCATACGTATGCACCGTTTTAAGGCCATTAAAAGAGGTTAAATCAATCGCTTATTTCATCGATTTTAATGCCGGTTTATTGAATATCTCTTTACCAATTTGGTTTGTTAAATTGTTAATTTATTGTTTGCGTTATTTAGGTGCTTAAAAATAAGGGGGTGCACTAAATTGGTGATTATTAATATTGGTCTTACCAATTGTACATAAATAAATGTTCTCCATAATAATAAATTAGAAAATAAAATAGCGTCGTGTCACTTTATTTATGTTTAATGACACACTTATTTTATCAAAAAATAAATAATGACTATCATTAAAGCTATAAATGCTAATTGCACTAAAATAACTCATAATAAAACAGTCACTTATAAAATAGCGTGTAAATTTAATGTTAACTTAATGCGTGTGGTGTAACTTTGAATACGTATGCATAAAGTTGTTAATAAAATAATACGAGCGTTAATATTCATCCTGACAACAAAATAAGCTCGCAGGCTTAACTATCACTTAAGCAAGTAAGCGGGTATCACATTATGGGTAACGGGAAAACATTATGGCTATGTTCAAACCAAGTATACTAACGCTAGCATTAACTGCTGCCGGACTATCAAGCTTTGCCACCACTGCGGCACAAGAAGAAACAATAAAAAATGATGATGTAGAAATCATTGAAGTAAAAGGTTTTCGCGGTAGTGTTGTTGAATCAATTAATACTAAGCGTTTTTCAACACAGGTCGTTGAGTCAATTTCTGCAGAAGATATTGGTAAACTTCCAGATTCATCTATTGCAGAGTCAATCGCACGTTTACCAGGTTTAACAGCACAACGTCTTGATGGTCGTGCTAGTCGTGTAAGTGTTCGTGGTTTTAGTGAAAACGAAAGTGCAACCACCTTTAATGGCCGTGAGCAGGTATCTATTGGTGACAACCGTGGTGTTGAGTTTGACCTTTACCCGTCAGAAATTATGAGCGGTGTAACTGTTTATAAAACGCCAAGTGCTAGCATTGAAGCAGAAGGTATTGCCGGTGTAATTGATATGCAAACGGTAAAGCCTTTAAGTAAAGGTGAGCAAGTGATCATGTTTAATGGTCAGTATGAGCAAACTAGCTTTGATAAATTAAACCCAGATGGCGATGACAAAGGTTTTCGTGGTACCGTTTCATACATAGATCAGTTTGCAGATGACACCATAGGTGTTGCATTTGCTTACAATACTATGAGCTCACCAAACCAAGAAAAGCGTTGGAATTCTTGGGGTTACCCTGAGTTTACAGGAAATGATGGACAAAACTATTCAATTTTAGGCGGCGCTAAACCTTTCGTACGATCATCAACCCTTGAGCGTGACTCAGTTATGCTTGTTGTTGAAGCTGCGCCAAATGACCGTTTAAACATGACGTTTGATGCACTATATGTAGATTTCAACGATGAAAAAATCTTACGTGGTATTGAAGTACCTTTCGCTTGGGGTCAAGGTAGCATCGACCCAAATAGTGTTACTGTTGATGAGCAGTCTGGCTTTATTACCAGTGCAGTAACAGAAGGTCAGCGCGTTGTTGTGCGAAATGACTATGAAGAGCGTAAAGCAGAGCTATCACAATTTGGTTTTAACGCTAAATACGATATTAACGATGAGTGGTCAGTTGAATTTGATGCCAGCCGCTCAGAAGTAGATCGTACGATTTGGAGTATTGAAAGTTACTCTGGTACGGGCCGTGGCGATTCAAATGGTGTTGCTGATAACATAGGGTATGCATTTGACGGCGGAAATACGGGTGCACAATTTACTCATCAGCTTGATTACAGCGACTATGACCTAATTCAATTAGGCGGCCCATTATCGTGGGGCAGCAGTGCTGCGCTTAATAATAAGTACGGCTTAAATGACACACCTTATCAAAATACCGCACAAGATGGCTTTATTAATGCCCCAGAAATTAGCGATGAGCTTTCAACGCTTAAGTTAGCGGCCAGTAAAGTACTAGAAAACGAATACTTTAGCCGTATTAATTTTGGTTTATCTTACCGCGACCGTGAGAAAGTAAAACAGTCTGAAGGTTACTTCATGACTTTAAAAGATTTCTCGTTAGATAACCCAGGTATGGTATCAGTACCAGAGCAATACCGTTTAGGCTCAGCAAGTTTAGACTTTATTGGCATGGGGGATATGATTGCTTATGACACTAATGGCCTAGTAAATGATGGTTATTATGATCTACTACAAGAAAGCTTAACGGATCAAAAACATTTAACCCGTTCGTGGACGGTACAAGAAGAAGTTACCGCTGCATTTATTCAAGCAGATATTAATGCAGAGATTGGTGGCATACCGGTAACAGGTAATGTGGGTATACGCTATGTACGCACTGAGCAATCTTCGCAAGGCTTTGAAGCATCAAATATTAATGGTTTAGTGGTAGCATCACCTACCGACATTAGCCACGACTATTCAAATGTATTGCCAAGCTTGAACTTATCTTTTGCAATCGACCAAGAGCAAACAATTCGTTTTGGTGCGGCTAAAACAATTTCTCGTGCTCGCCTTGATGAAATGCATGCATCGATTGAAACAAGTTATAACAGCGAAAAGCCAGACGAAAATGGTAACTACTGGTCGATTTCTGGTGGTAATGCAGAGCTTGAACCAAAAGAAGCAACAGGCTTTGACTTAACATACGAAAACTACTTTGATGCAGAAGGGTACTTTTCAGCAGCGTTATTTTATAAAGACATTGACCAATGGATTTTTGATGAGCGTTACGATGTAGATGTAACTGGTAAAGAAGATCCAGCAACGGGTGAAGTCCCACCTGCGGATAGAAATACAGCAACTCGCTCAAGTAAAGTCAACGGTGGTGATGGTAATTTATGGGGCTATGAGCTTTCATTATCATTCCCTTTCAGCGTATTACATGAATCGTTAGAAGGTTTTGGTTTAATTGCCAGCCACACCAGCGTTGAGCAAGACTTGCAAGATCAAAACGGAAACGATTACGAACTACCAGGTTTGTCAGACAAAATTGATAGTTTAACTGTGTACTTCGAACGCAATGGTTTCCAAGCACGTACTAGCATGCGTAAGCGTAGTGACTTTAAAGGTGATATCTACGGTTCAGGTTTTGCAACACAACAAGTCGATATACTTGGTGAGACTATTTGGGATGCGCAAGTAGGCTATGATTTTGCTGATTCTGGCATTGCTGGTTTTGAAAACTTGTCGATGACATTCCAAATTCAAAACATTACCGAAGAAGCGTTTACTTCATTGCAAGGCGATAATGCGCTGCAAGTGCGTGACTACCAAGATTATGGCCGTACTTACTTACTCGGTGTAAGTTACAAGCTATAATTTAAGTTGTTTTTAAAAGCCCTTGTGATTTGTTTTACAGGGGCTTTTTTATAGTGACTTTACCTAATAAATTATTTAAGCGGCTTTAATACACAGCAAAACGTGGACAAACATATGAAACCAATAAAACACGTCGTCATTGCAGGCGGTGGTACAGCTGGATGGATAGCTGCTGCACTGTTAAATAAAGTATTAGGTAAAGTAATTAATATTACCCTAATAGAATCAACTCACATTGGCACAGTGGGCGTAGGGGAAGCCACTATACCCCCTATAATGCAGCTAAATAATGCATTGGGTATCAATGAACAACACTTTATAAATGCCACTAACGCGACGATTAAGCTTGGTATTGAGTTTGAAAACTGGAAAAGCTCAGCACACAGTTATATGCATGCGTTTGGCACTTTGGGTAAAAACTTCCCTTTTTGTGACTTTTATAATTTTTGGCTTAAAGGCCAAACGCAAGGCAACAAAGATGATTTTTGGGATTTTTCATTAAATTATCAGGCTGCGAAAAACAATAAATTTGCTCCACTGAATACCATTTCTAACACGTCGTTGCCAGGATTAAGCTACGCGTATCATTTTGACGCCAGTTTGTATGCTGAGTTTTTAAAGCACTTAGCCACAGAGCGGGGAGTAAAACATCTAGATGCTAAAATTAATGAGGTCATTCAGTGCCCAACCAGTGGCAATATTCAGAGCCTAACCCTTGATGATGGCAGCAGTATCAGTGGCGATTTATTTTTAGATTGTACGGGCTTGCGTGCCTTATTGATTGAGCAAACACTCAATACTGGGTTTGTAGATTGGTCGCACTACTTACCCTGCGATAGCGCCATTGCAGTACAAACAGCATCAAATGATGAATTAAAACCTTATACACGTTCAATTGCGCACAGTGCCGGTTGGCAGTGGCAAATTCCATTACAGCACAGAATGGGGAATGGCTTAGTATATTGTAGCCGCTATATATCTGATGACGATGCAAAACAATTATTACTCAATAATCTTCCTGCAGAGCCTATTACTGAACCCCGATTAATTAAGTTTAAAACGGGTCGTCGTTTAAAACAGTGGCATAAAAACGTCGTTGCCATTGGCTTATCGAGTGGGTTTTTAGAGCCACTTGAATCAACCAGTATTCACCTAATACAAAGTGCTGTGACGCGTTTAATTAAGTTATTTCCTCACCATGGGGTTAGTGATGCGTTAGTAACAGAATTTAATAAGCAAAGCATCAGTGAAATCGAGCATATTCGTGACTTCATTATTTTGCACTATAAGCTAAGTGAGCGGGAAGATACTCCATTTTGGCGTCAATGTAAGCAAATGGAAATTCCGCAATCGTTAGCGCATAAAATGGATTTATTTAAACAAACGGGCAAAGTAGTGCGCGAAAACGATGAGTTATTTGCCGAAGTGGCGTGGCAACAAGTCATGATAGGTCAAGGCCTATTACCCGATGATTACGGTGCACTAGCAGATTCATTAACCAATGAGCAATTAGCCGAGTTATTTAGTAATTTAAAAACATTAATAAATTCAACGGTAGAGCAACTGCCAAGTCACACCGTATTTTTAAGTAGTTTAAAACCAAAGTAAGCCCCCAAAAAAGTTTCATGCTGGCAGTTTAATTTTTGGGTTAACAGGGTCTGAATATAGCTGTGAATACGTATGCAGCAACTGTAACCAAACTACAGTTAGCTTTAGTATAAACCAATGACAACACTGAAATAAAAATGACACACACAATGAAAAAAAGATTTTACATACCCTTGCTGCTATCAAGCACATTAGTTGTGCAAGGCTGCAGTGATGATAATGAAAGCACGCAAGCAAAAACGGTTGTAAATAAGACAGAGCCTGTAAAGCCAGTTGTTTATCAAGTGTTTACTCGTTTATTTGGTAATACGCAAACAGCTAATATTCCGTGGGGTACTAAAGAGCAAAATGGCGTGGGTAAGTTTGCTGATTTTAACGATGCTGCGCTTAAAGGTATTAAAGAGTTGGGTACTACGCATGTGTGGTATACCGGCGTTTTACATCATGCCTTAGTGGGTGATTACACCGAATATGGTATTAGTCAGGATGATCCAGATGTGGTTAAAGGGCGTGCAGGCTCGCCCTATGCAATTAAAGATTATTACGATGTAAATCCTGATTTGGCGGTAAATGTAACGAACAGGCTCGAAGAGTTTAGCGCACTTATTGAACGTACCCACGATCATGATATGAAAGTGATAATAGACATTGTGCCTAATCACGTTGCACGTGATTACCACTCAACGGCTAAACCTAATGGCGTTAAAGACTTTGGTGAACAAGACGATACCAGCAAAGACTATGATGTTAATAATAACTTTTATTATGTACCCGGTGAGTCATTTCAAGTGCCTTCGAGCGATAGTTATCAAGTGCTTGGCGGAAATTCTCATCCCTTAGCTGATGGGAAATTTAATGAAACACCGGCTAAATGGACAGGAAACGGTGCACGCTCTCCACAGCCTGATATAAACGACTGGTACGAAACAGTAAAAGTAAACTACGGTGTTAAACCCGATGGTAGCCTAGATTTTCCAACTTTACCTAAGGCGCTAGAACACCAAGACTATCGCGCTCATTACGCCTTTTGGCAAGATAAAGAGTTGCCTAATAGCTGGTATAAATTTAGAAATATTGCGCTTTATTGGTTAGATAAAGGCGTGGATGGCTTTCGCTATGATATGGCTGAAATGGTGCCGGTTGAATTTTGGAGCTTTTTAAATTCATCGATAAAAATGCATAAACCCGATGCATTTTTACTTGCCGAAGTGTACAACCCGTTGATGTACCGAACTTATATTCACCAAGGTAAAATGGATTACTTGTATGACAAAGTAGGCTTTTACGACACCTTAAAAGCCATAATGCAAGGCAAGCAAGCCGCAAGTAGTATTTTTAATGCTCAGCAAAAAGTGGCTGACATAGAGCAACATATGCTGCACTTTTTAGAAAACCATGACGAACAACGTATCGCAAGCCCTGATTTTGCCGGCGATGCCGCATTGGGCAAGCCAGCAATGGTGGTCTCTCACCTAATCAGTCGCTCGCCAAGCCTGCTTTATTTTGGTCAAGATGTCGGTGAAGATGGCTCAGAAAACGCGGGGTTTGGTAGCCCAACTCGCACCAGTATTTTTGACTATATTGGTGTTCCTGCTCACCAAGCGTGGATGAACAACGGTAAATTTGATGGCGGTCAGTTAACAACTGAACAAGCGCAATTACGCCAATATTACATTTCAATTATGGCACTTAACGACTTACCAGCGATTGTTGCCGGTGATATGGCGCAACTGATGATCACGGGGAGTGACAGCGTGGTTGGTTTTGTGCGTACCTTAGGGCAACAATCATTATGGGTGCTGAGTAACTTTAGTCAGCAAGCGCAAACAGTCACTATTACGCTCACGCCCAATCAAGCAACAATGCTCAAACCAAACTCAACGCTTTACGATCTATTAGAGTCGCATAACGGTATTTTGGTGAGCGATGAGAAACAAAATACAACCTTTACGCTGACCCTTGATGCACTCAGTAGTGCCGTTTTAACAAATAAGGCTGACCATGAATTATAATAACAAACCAACCTTAAGCTTTTGGCAAATATGGAACATGTGCTTTGGCTTTTTAGGCATTCAATTTGGCTTTGCACTGCAAAACGGTAACGTAAGTCGGATTTTTCAAACCCTTGGGGCGAATGTCGACGATATTCCTATTTTGTGGGTAGCAGCACCACTTACCGGTTTAATTGTACAGCCAATTATTGGTTACTGGAGTGATAAAACGTGGGGTAAATTAGGTCGCCGTCGTCCGTTTTTTTTATACGGCGCTATTTTAACCACATTATCGTTATTTATTATGCCAAACTCACCAACACTTTGGATTGCAGCGGGCATGTTATGGATCATGGATGCATCGATTAACGTCACCATGGAACCATTTCGCGCCCTTGTAGGCGATAACCTACCAAACAAACAGCGTGCTACGGGCTATGCAATGCAAAGCTTTTTTATAGGCGTAGGCGCCGTGGTTGCTTCTGCACTCCCTTGGATGATGACAAACTGGTTTGATATTGCCAACACCGCCGCTGCAGGGCAAATTCCTGATTCAGTAAAGTACTCATTTTACTTTGGTGCAGTTGTATTGCTGGTCGCAGTGGGCTGGACAATTATAACCACCAAAGAATATTCACCTGAGGAATTGGCCGCATTTAATCAACAAGAGCAAGCTCAAGTCGAACAGACGGTTTGTGCACAAATTAACTTTAGTAAAGGCGGCAGTGTATTTACCGTGCTAGGGCTTGCCGTACTTGGTTTAGTCACGGGATTAAACCTAGAAAAAGAGCTGTACCTATTAGCAGCTGGCTTAGTGAGTTTTGGCGTTATTCAATTTATTGCAGCCGCACTACAGGCAAAAAACCACACCAGCGGTGGCTTTTACCAAGTCGTTAACGATGTATTCACCATGCCAGAGGCGATGAAACAACTTGCTTGGGTACAGTTTTTTAGCTGGTTTGCCTTATTTGCCATGTGGATTTACACCACCTCAGCGGTAACCAGTTTTCATTATGGTAGCAGCGACACAAGTTCAGCGGCGTATAACAATGGTGCAGACTGGGTGGGTATTTTATTTGCGGCTTACAACGGTTTTGCTGCATTGGCGGCTTTATGTATCCCGATCATCGTTAAGCGTGTTGGTTTAAAACTAGCACATGCACTTAACCTTATTTTAGGTGCGTTAGGTTTGGCGAGCTTTATGTTTATACAAGAACCGAGCTTACTTATTTGGCCAATGATAGGTATTGGTTTTGCGTGGGCGTCTATATTGTCGTTGCCTTACGCCATGTTAAGTACCTCAGTACCGAGTCATAAAATGGGTGTGTATATGGGAATATTTAACTTTTTTATTGTGATCCCACAATTATTAGCCGCCAGTGTACTTGGCCTGATACTTCGTCACTTTTTCCAAAATCAACCTATTTACGCATTGATGCTAGGTGCTGTGTCTTTTGTACTTGCAGCGGTTGCCGTACTGCGTGTTAAACAGTCTTAATTTAAGGGGCTAAAATGAAAAAATATAACCTAATTACCGCGACAATATTGGCCGCAGGCCTTGTAGGTTGTGGCGTGAAAAATACGCAAACCAGTGCAGTAACGCAAACATCAGTGAGTGCGCCAGGCGCACCAGGCGAAGCCCCATTTTGGGCATACGCAGGCAAAACTGGGATAGGCACGTCTTTTGAGCAATACCAAAATGGCCATTACAGTGACGAAGCACCTACAGGTAAAGTGTCAAAAGTATGGTTTTCGATTGCCAAAGGGATGATCACCGAAACCATGTTCGGGCTTATTCATCAAGCGCAAATTAAAGACATGCAATTTGTTGTAGTCGGAAAAGATTTTACAGTCACTGAAGCTGACGATTTAGACGTTACCATTGATTACTTATACAAAGACGATAAAGGCCGCCCGTTATCATTAGCATACAAAGTAGTAAGCAAAGATAAGCAAGGTCGCTTTAGCCTCGAAAAACATATATTTACCGACCCAGACGGTCAAAGCTTATTTGTACGCAGTATTTTTAATACCCAGCTTGACGGTATAAAAGCATATGTAACAGTTAACCCGTATATAAACAACAACGGCTTAGATGACTTTGCAAAAACCACCGAGCAAGGGTTGGTAGCGTGGCAGGGCGATAATTACTTGTCATTGCAAGGTGCACAGCCATTTAAACAAACAAGTGTTGGTTTTACAGGTGTGAGCGATGGTTTAAGCCAGCTTAAAACAACTCAGCAGCTTACCCACGTTTATAAAAATACCGGTGAACAATCGGGGAATGTTAGTTTATTAGCAGAGCTGGGTGAAATTGGTGAAAACAGCCAGTTCGATTTAACCCTAAGCTTTGGTAATAGCGAACAAACCAGCTTTAAACAAGGGCAAGCTACGTTAGCCAAAGGTTACCAAGCGGTGCTTGATAATTACAACGGTAAAGGCGAAGCGCTTGGTTGGCATGACTACCTGCAAAGCCTTGCACCACTAAATAACATGAGCGAACAAACCGCTGATAACGGCAAATTACTTTATACCAGTGCTATGGTGTTAAAAGCGCAAGAAGACAAAACTCATGCTGGGGCACTTATTGCCTCTTTATCTAACCCATGGGGTGAAACCGTATCGGCGAAAACCGGCTCTACCGGTTACAAAGCGGTATGGGTGCGCGACTTTTATCAAGTTGCCATGGCATTTATGGCACTAGGCGATACCGCAACAGCCAAAACCGCATTCGAATACCTTGAAAAAGTACAAGTAAACAGCAAAACCCCGGGCAACAAAGGCGACACAGGGTGGTTTTTACAAAAAACACACGTAGATGGCGAACTTGAATGGGTAGGCGTACAGCTAGACCAAACCGCTATGCCTATTATGCTAGCGTGGAAGCTTCATCAGGCAGATGTGTTAAGTGATGCTGAGCTAACTGATTGGTATACCCGCATGTTAAAACCGGCCGCTGACTTTTTGGTAGACGGTGGGCGCGCTAAAATCCTATGGAACGACATGCAAATAACCCCACCTGCGACTCAACAAGAGCGTTGGGAAGAGCAAGAAGGGTATTCGCCATCAACCACCGCTGCTGTTATTGCCGGTTTAATTACCGCCGCTGATATTGCAAAAATGGCAGGTGATGAGGTAAATGCTAAACGCTACCTTGCAACGGCAAAAAGTTACAACGCCGATATAGAAAGCATGATGTTTACCACCGCAGGAAATTTAGAATCAAACGCATCAGACGGCGAGTATTTTATACGTATTGGTCAAGACAAAGACGCCAATTCAAATACTAAAATTAACGCCAATAATGGCCGTGAAGGGTTTAATAAAAAGCAAATTCTCGATGGTGGATTTTTAGAGCTCGTTCGCTATGGTGTACGTGATGCACTAGCGCCTAGCATAGTAAAAACACTCCCAGAATATGATGACGAAACCCTAACCGATAACCTACAAGTTAAATACAGCTTTGAGTTTACTGATGGCAGCGGCACATTTGCAGGATACCGCCGCTATGGTAACGACGGGTACGGTGAAGATGAAGTAACGGGCGCTAACTATGCGCAAGGTGGAAAAAATAGCCCAGGGCAACGTGGGCGAGTTTGGCCATTTTTTACCGGTGAACGTGGTCATTACGAAATTGCCGCTGCAAATGCCAATAATAGTTTAGATGCAACAAAACAACAGGCTATTAAAAATAGCTATGTAAAAGGGCTAGAGCAATTTGCTAACCAAGGCATGATGCTACCTGAACAAGTATGGGATGGCGTAGGCGTAAATAAAGCAGGATATACGTTAGGCGAGGGTACAAACTCGGCCACACCACTGGCGTGGACGCATGCTGAATACGTGAAGCTAGTTCGCTCACTAAGCGACAAACAAGTATGGGATCATTATCCGGTGGTAACTAAAGCACTAAAATAACCACAAACTATCCGCAGTTCAGGTTAATTAACATAGCCATAGTAAAATACGGCTATGTTATTTATTACAATAATAACGAGGCTGAAATGAAAACATTTACCTTGAGCGCATTAGCATTAGCAATCATGCTAACAGGCTGCCAAAGCGCACCATCATTAAATAACAACACGAATAACACCGAAACATCGCTACTAAATACTGAACAACACGCAACGCCTTGGTGGCAAAATGCGGTATTTTACCAAATTTGGCCCCGCAGTTTTTACGACAGCGATACTGATGGTCATGGCGACTTTAACGGTATGACCCAAAAGCTCCCGTATTTACAAGAGCTCGGCGTAAATGCACTGTGGTTAACCCCGATGTTTGAAGCACCGTCGTATCATGGCTATGATTTTACTGAATTTTACCAAGTAGAAAACGACTACGGCAGCATGGCCGAGTTTGAAGCCTTTATAAAAGCCGCTGATGATAAAGGCATGAAAGTCATACTTGATTTAGTTATAAACCATATATCAAGTAACCATGAATGGTTTCAGCGTTCAGCAAAACAAGAAGCCCCTTATGCTGATTACTTTATTTGGCGCGACGATATGCCAAAAGCCGGTAGCGGTTGGGGCCACGCATGGAGTAATAACGACCAACCCGACGCAGTATGGCATTGGAATGAAACACGTCAGCAGTATTACTATGGTGCGTTTGGAGCAAGCCAACCTGATTTAAATTTACGCCACCCAGATGTTATTGCCGAAATGGAAAAAATGGCCAAGTTTTGGCTTGATAAAGGGGTTGCTGGCTTTAGGTTAGACGCTGTACGCTTTGCCATGGAAAGCGGCGGCAATACACAGGCCGACACAGACGAAACCATAGCTTACTGGCAGCACTTTAATCAGTATGTAAAAAGTGTAAACCCTGAGGCATATTTGGTGGGTGAAGCCTGGGCAGATATTCCTGTGGCGGCAAAATACTACGGCGAGGGTAAAGGGCTTGATCAGGGCTTTGATTTTGAAGTTGGCTATAAAATACTGGGCTTATTAAAACCCGACGCCAGTGGTGAAGCGCAATTTGGCACTATGCAATCTAATCAACAAGTGAATACAGTTGATGCCAATGTGCTCAAACAAAATTTACAGCAACGTATTGATTCAACTGCGCCGCTTGATTTTTTTGCGCCGTTTTTAACTAATCACGACCAAGAACGTATCGCTTATCAACTTGCAGAGCACGACGATAAAGCAAAACTGGCCGCTGCGATGTTATTTAGCTCCCCTGGTACACCGTATATTTATTACGGCGAAGAAATTGGCTTAACACAAGGTGACACAGGTCACGATGTGTATAAACGCGCGCCAATGCAGTGGGATAACAGCAACCAAGCTGGCTTTACTCAAGCTCAAACAAGTTGGGTTGAGCAGGCTGAACTGTTTGGTGACAACTACACCCAGTGGTGGCCTGAATTTTTAGCACAGCAAATTAATGCTGCTGATCGCAATGTAAAAACGCAACAAGCGCAATCTAATTCAATTTGGCGTTTATATCAGCACTTAATCGCACAAAAAAAACAGCGCCCAGAACTGGGTATTAAAGGTCGTTATGAATTAACACAGCATAACAACGGCCTTGTCGAAATAACCCGCGAGTTAAACGGCAGTAAAAGTATGTTTGTACTTAACTTAACCGCTAACCCGCAAAGCATCAGCGGTATAAAACGTCAGGGGTTAACGCCTAGCTGGCAACACGACCTCAATGACGAGCAACTCGCTGGCTATGGTTTGTTGTTACTGAATAACACACTGTAATTAAATTACATAAAAGGGGCTAACATACGTTAGCCCCTTTTATGTACATGCTTTAATTGCATTACCCCCAAGTTATAGCGCATTTTAATGAATCATAAGTCGCTTAACTTCTTCTGGCGTCATGGCACTTATCATGAAAATGAATATAAGATGCAATCCACCTCAGGTAGGTGTCCACGGTACGTAATGAATACTGATGTACCAACATATATTCTGCGATGTAATTTAAAAATGGTGAACGCGTTTTTATATACTCAATAACTATACTGTATTTATATACAGAATGGTTGTTGTGCTCCCATATTCAAGAAGATGAGCGACGAGCGCACTTTCTTTTTTCAGAATCTCTTTAGCGTCAATAAAAAATTATAGTTGGCAATACATTACGTTATTTGTTAAAAATGATTTATTAATACATGAGCGTGACATCGGCAGAAAGGTGCGCGACGCGCGCACTATAAAAAATTGTTAGCCTCACAACATATCGGAGACAAAGTGTTTTATCACGTAAGAATTAAGCCAAAATCAGATAAGAGATATGGAGAGAACAAGACTGACCTTACTCGGGAGCAGCTAATAGCTCGATATGTTGAACCCTATGAGCAAGGAAAGGCAATATTGATCAACGGTAAAACTGTCGAACCTGAAGATATTGAGAGAATTAGAATTTCTCGAAGTGAAAGAACAGTAGAGTCTTATATTCCAGCCATACGAGCTGAAAAAATGAATTCATCGGTAGCTATCATCGGAGGTCCTTCGTATACGCACACCGCGGTAAGTAGAGCTGATGATGTTACAGATGAATTCATCGAAGGTCCGCCAGGGTACAAAAAGGACTTGGTCTCTAAAACTGATGCAACAGTTGAAAAGCCATTAGATAAAAGCAAAGTTTTTATTGTCCATGGTCATGATGAAACTGCCCAGTCAAAGGCAGCAAGGTTTGTTGAAAAACTAGGCCTAGAGGCAATCATTCTTCATGAAAAGGCCAGTTCTGGAAGAACTATCATAGAAAAAATCGTGCATTATTCTGATGTGGGTTTTGCCATAGTTTTATACACGCCCGACGACCTTGGTAATGTCAAAAGCAAGCCAGAAGAACTAAATGGCAGAGCACGGCAAAATGTTGTGTTTGAACATGGCTACCTTATAGGCAAGCTTGGCAGAGAAAATGTTGCAGCTCTAGTTGAAGCGTCAATTGAGTTGCCTAATGATATTAGCGGAGTTGTCTACATCAATATTGATGAAGCTTCGGCTTGGCATCTTCAGCTTGCAAAAGAGATGAAGCAGTCAGGTTACAAAATTGATATGAATGACCTGATATAAAGGCTAACAAGACCATCCAGAGGGACCGCTTCGCTTTGGTTTTCGGCCCCTGCTGGCGGCGTTATATTTTCATAGAGGATGTATGTTTTCAAAAAGTGATGTGGAAAAACTTGAAAAAGACTATAGGCAGGCTAAGGAGGCGTTACATGATATAGAATACTTAGGTGGTTACCCTAAATATCCTGAAGTTATTTCTAAATTTATGAATGCTCTATGTGCTCCCCCATGGTTTAAAATTGATTATGACCCACGTGAAGTAGAAAAAATCATGTCCAATATAGATAATGCTTCCCCTGATAACTTATGTAATGTACTAACAAATGCGAATCGTATTGAACGTTTTGGTGATGGACAATGGGCTGTACTTTTAAAAGAAGATTTTTTTCCTTTAGTTATATCCCGAGCATACGTACTTACGAAAACCTAAAAAACAATTTTAATAAGGACGCGTATAGCTCGGCACGCGCTCGTTCCTTGCTAATTTAGCAAGCTATTACTTGCTGTTTATTGTGGCATTAGCTTTAAGAGAGAACATGGAAGTATTCAAGTACGTATTTTGGATTTTGACGACTTACTTATTCTTTACTCTTTGGCTAAGAGTTTTTTGGTTTGTTAGAAGTCGTTATTATCAGTTAAGTTGGTTTGCAGAGTGGTTCTTAGCCCTTACTTGTTGTGTAGGAATTTACGGAGTTGCTTACAATACCCAAATAATAAATCAGAGCTTTTGGTGGTTTGTGTTAGTTTTAACTATCGTAAGTTCTATTTTAAGGTTACGTAGTTTAGTCCTACAATCTCAACTTAAACAGCTCACAAATTGGCAATTGCTATTTGTTCGTTGCCTAATGGCTTCGTTTACATTACCACTAGTAATTGGCGTGTTTTTCAATGCGGCAAACTTAAGTGGTATTTGGTAAGATTACTAATAAGGTTTAGAGTCGATTTTTGCTCTTTCCCCCCGTTTAAGTTGACTCTAGAACATAGCAACCCATTTTTAGTTTAAAATAAACCATTGACATAATATGTCGTGATGGTTACTTTTAATACATAATATTAAAAGGAAAACTAAAATGGAAATTTGGAATTTATTTACTGATTTTATTGTGCAATCAATCACCTTTTTTACCCAAGAAGTGGGCGTAAGCCAAGCGGTTGCAATTATTTTGTTTACCGTTATTGGACGATTAGTTTTAATGCCGATTAACCTTGTTGCTATGGTTAACATGGTTAGAAATAAAAAAGCAATTGCCGCCCTAAAACCTGAGCTAGATAGCATAAAAAGCAACTATAAAGACCAGCCCAGTGAAATCGTAAAATTAACTATGGCTCTGTATAAAAAGCACAATATTAAATTTATAGATAAAAAAAGTGTGATTAATATGGCAAGCCAAGGGGTATTTGGCCTTGGAACTTTTCAAGCTCTGCAACAAATTGTATTGAATAGTAAATTTGCTTGGATTACCAGTATTGCAAAGCCTGATATTGCGCTTTCGTTATTAGTGGGGGCTATTACATATTTATCTATGATGATGCCAGGTAGCGCAGAACAAACCAGCACTTTATTGTTCCTAATTCCCGCAATTATTTGTGTGGTTACTCTCGTTAATTTTCCTTCTGCAATTGGCTTATACTGGGCTACATCAAGTAGTACTAGCTTATTGCAGTCATTATTAGTAAATAAGTATTTTAAAAACCATCAGCCGCAGCATGCTTTGTAAAAGTCGCTAAACAAAGGAATGGCAATAATGAATATGTGTTATCAACCCACAGCCGATTTAATGGCTTCTGCACAGTTAACCTACACCAACATGCGTGGATATTATGAGTATTATGGTGTTGATTGGCAGCAACTTAAAATATGTGAGCAAATTTCAGACCTTGAAAATTGGGATGTTTTGTTAAATGGCGATTTAGTGGGTGCAATGCGCTTGGCTTTCGATGATGAGGGTTGCTATATACGTGACTTACAAGTAGATGCTGCGTTTCAAAATATGGGTATTGGTGCTGCAGCAATTAGTGAGTGTTCTCGTTTAGCTGTGCACAGAGGTGCTATGCAACTTAGGCTTCGCGTTTTTAAAATAAGCCCTGCGCACAAGCTTTACACACGTTCAGGTTTCAGCATAGATAAAGAAGACGACAGGTTTTATTATATGTCTAAAAGCTTAGTTTAATGAGCGTGACTTTTATTTTAAAAATTAATGTTGCTCAGTCACTGTAGATTAATATTCGCTCATTCAAACTGCTATCCCGACAATTTAATAAAATAGTTATGGATAGATTATGCGCTTTTTTACAAACAAAACAGCCACATTGAGTGTTTGCTTTTTATTGCTTGGCACGGGTTTTATGCTGATAGAGCACAGTCTGTATCAATATGTTGATCATAATGGTGTTCTACATGAAAGCTTGTTTATGCCCTTGAGCATACTGTGTTTTGCTTTGGGGTTATTTTTTGTGGCCAGTTTATTAGCCCGCAAAGTAATAGAGCTCTTTAAAAGCACAAGGGCAGAGGAAAGTTAACCTCAGCGTTTATTGCTCATTATTTAAGTTAGCGGGTTCTAATAAATTAAATGTCGGTAAGCGCCATTTAAAACGAACTGATGCCATGCGTATAAAATACCCAACAACTAAACTTGCAACCACGCTGATATTGTCGTCAATGTTGTAGTGATGGAGTGCTAAGTATAAACACGCAACTATCAGCGCTACGCTTGCGTAGAGTTCATGGTGTAATACCAGTGGTGCTTGGCGACAAATTAAATCACGCAATAATCCACCAAATACGCCGGTCACAATAGCAGCGACCACACAAATACCATAGTGCAAACCCATATTAAGCCCTACTTGGGAGCCAATAATACTAAATGCGGCAAGCCCTAAGGCATCTAAACGCATAAATATGCCTTTAAATTTAACCACCCATTTTGCTAGCCAAGTTGTAACAATACCCGCCACGCATGTGATCAGTAAATATTCTGGGTGTTTAACCCACGTTAACGGGTAATTGCCAAGTAAAATATCGCGTACGCTGCCACCCCCAATGGCTGTGGCACTAGCTACTAGCATAACCCCAAACCAATCCATGTTTCTGCGCCCAGCGCTGAGTGCACCGGTCATGGCTTCTGCTGTAATTCCGATGATGTAAACAATAGTGAGTAGCATGAAATAGTCACTTAAACTTTTAAGAGCAAAAATAAAAGTGCGATTGTAGAGATAAAATAGTGCATTGACGAGTGAAAAATTACATTAAAAACAGCCACTTTCAGATTAAAAAAACTAATGTTATAGCAAGGTGTGAATAGGCTGTTAATCTAAAGAGCACTTCTGGTTTGCTGGTAAAAACAGCAAGGACAAATGACCGCAATTAACCCAATAAAGCCCAAATAAATATAAGGGTAAGAGGAGGGGGATTTGGCTACTTTTTAAAGGATGGCCTCACGCAATGAGTTAACTTGAGCCGCGCGCAATTAAACGCGGGGGCAGTAGGGTGCTTTGTACTTGCTCACCACGAATTAATTTGAGTAAGTTTTCAACTAACATTTGCCCCGCTATAGTGGTGTTTTGCTCTATGGTTGTGAGCGGCGGATTAATGTAACTTGCAATAGAAATATTATCAAAACCTATTACGGCTACATCTTTTGGCACGTTAATATTGGCTTCTTTTAATGCCCGTATTGCGCCTATTGCTATAAGGTCGCTGGCAGCAAAAAGTGCATTAAAGGTGATGTTATTAGCAATTAACGAACGCGTGGCGTGATAGCCAGATTCTTCGGTAGAAATTGCATTGGCAATTTTACGATCATTTAAGGTGACACCGTTTTGCTGTAGTTCGTCTTTAAAGCCATTAAAACGGGCAAAAAACTCAGGGCTGTGATCAGAGGCATCGCCAATAAATGCACAATCAGTTCGGTTATGCGCCAGTAAATGCTCAGCGGCAAGTTTACCACCGCCATAATTATCGCAACTTATAGTTAAATCAGGGCGGTTATCAACGCTTGCTCCCCAACAAACAAATTTAGTGTTTTGTTCAAGCAAGGTATTAAATTTTGGTTGAAAATCAATGTAGTCGCCATAGCCTAATAAGATTATTCCATCTGCTCGATGGCTGTCTTCGTAGTCTGCTTGCCAATCAGCGCTGGCTGATTGAAATGAAACAAGTAGATCATAACCTTCTTTTGCACAGGCACGAGTAATACTGCCCAGCATAGCTAAAAAAAACGGATTGATTTGTGATTCATCTGAGGTTGGGTCTTCAAACAACAGCAATGCTAGGGTACTGCTTTGTTGAGTGCGAAGGTTACTGGCGTTTTTGTCTACTTTGTAATTAAGTTTTTTAGCAATATCGTGAACACGTCTTCGTGTTTCGTCATTTACCAGTGGACTATTTCGTAAAGCACGGGAAACTGTAGATTGAGACACCCCAGCATAGTGGGCTATATCAAACGAGGTGGCTTTACCTTTCATCACGATTACTTACTTAAGAGGACAATAAGGGGATATTCTCGTTTATTAGTGATTTTTTTCAAGCTTATTTGTCAATAAAGGCATTTTTTTATTGATTTTTTCATGACACCGGTGTCACAATACGGGCGTTTTATCATTTTGTTGTCAAAACGTATTAGCTACCTTTATTATTAAAGGTAGCATTTTTTACAGTGATAGCTGCTTTGAGGTGATAGCTCAAAGTAAATAAGTATCAATGATACCCCATTAAAATAATAAGTACTCATTACTTAAACAAAAGAGATAACACTATGGGTTTACACTCTAGCACACACTTTGATCCTATTCTGGTTGCCGATATTGGCGGCACAAATGCTCGTTTTGCGTTGATCACTGGGTTCGACGAATCAAGTAATCAATTTACCATTGAGCATAATCATACTTTTCCCAGTGCTAACTATGGATCGCTCGAAAGTGCTACCGAGTACTACTTATCAACAGTGTCTCATATAACCCCTAAACGCGCATGCCTTGCAGTAGCAGGCCCTATAAATGCAGGGCAAGTTCATTTAACTAATTTAGGTTGGCACTTTAGCGTTAATGATTTTAAACACCACTTTGACCTTGCTCAATTAAGCGTTATAAATGACTTTGCTGCTTTTGCCTACGCAGCACCGTATTTAGATCCTTCACAAAATGTCACTGTTAAACCTGGTCAAGCGGATGAGTCTGCCAATATAGGTGTAATGGGCCCAGGCACTGGTTTTGGTGCAGCGTGCTTAGTGAGAACCGCACATTCGTGCGCGGTAATGAGTTCAGAAGGCGGGCATATTTCCTTAGCAGCCGTTAACCAACTCGACGCTCAACTTATTCAAGAACTCAAAAAAGATCACCCTCATGTATCGGTAGAAACGGTATTTTCGGGCCCTGGCATTGCTCATTTGTATAAAGCCATGGCTGCGGTTAAAGGGGTGGCGGCAAAAAATCTAGATGCCGCACAAATTAGTAGCTTAGCCAATAGCGGTGAATGTGAAGTGTGTGATGCAACGCTTAATCAATTTTGTGACTGGATTGGCAGTGTTGCGGGCGATTTAGCATTGGCCTACGGCGCCTTAGGCGGCCTTTATATTGGCGGTGGAATTTTACCACGCATGCAAGCTCGTTTACTTGAAAGTCGCTTTATTGAGCGCTTTTCGCAAAAAGGCATTATGTCGCAGTACACAGGTCAAATTCCGGTGACGTTAGTAACACAAGACAACATCCCATTAATTGGAGCTGCCGCGTGTTTACATACGAGTCAACAGGATTAATCGCTTTGCATAGGTTTGGAAATAAATAGATGAAAAAAGTCACTATAAACAGCGTTGCCAGTCATGCAGGTGTTTCTAAAAAAACCGTATCGCGAGTACTCAACAATGAGCCTAATGTCAGTGCAGCTACACGCGAAAAAGTGTTAGCCGTATTTAAAGAGCTAGATTACACCCCAAACCCAATTGCACGCGGCCTTGCACAAAATCGCAGCTTTATCATTGGTTGCATTTACGATAACCCCAGTAAAAGTTATATCACCCGTGTGCAAACAGGCGCACTGGCTGCCTGCCAAGAGAACAACTATAACTTGCTTATTCATCCTTGTGAGCTCAGGGGCGATGCACTCATTAACAATATTGAGCAGTTATTGCAGTCATCACGCCTTGACGGTTTAGTATTAACCCCGCCATTTTGTGATTTTGGCGAGTTGGTAGATTTTTTAAAGTCGAAAAAAATCCCTTATGCTCGAGTCGCTTCTGCAATTTTAGATGATGATTCTATTTCTGTGACCAGCAACGACGAGCAGGGTGCGTTTGAAATTACCGAGCATTTAATAAACCTAGGACATACGTCTATCGCGTTTATTAAAGGTCACCCAGATCACAGTGCCACTGAGCAGCGTTTTAAAGGTTACAGGCGCGCATTAACAACTCATGGCATTGAATTTAACGAACGCTTAGTTGAAGAGGGTAACTTTAGTTACCATTCAGGGGTAGACAGTGCGCGTAGTATTTTAGATTTATCGCCTCGTCCTACCGCTGTATTTGCATCAAATGACTACATGGCAGCGGCAGTGCTCAAATTAGCCACGCAGCGTAACTTACGTGTACCTGATGATATTTCTATCGCTGGGTTTGATAATGCACCAATAGCGCGCCACATTTGGCCTGGGCTGACCACCATAGCGCAACCTGTAGAAGAAATGACAAAACAAGCCGTTACTCAATTGATCACCCATATTATTGAGCCGCAAGAGTCGCCATATAAAGTGATTTTAGAAGCAAAATTAATCACTCGAGAGTCAACTGCAGCCGTAAAATAAAACCCTTTTTTCACAGTAGCCCGAGTATGAGTGACGCTTACTCGGGCTTTTTTTTGTCTGTACTTTTAATTTTCATTATTTGCTTGCTGGTATTTCACTAAAAATTCACGTTTATTTATTGTACATGTTAAAAAATTGGCTATTTTTATGACTCAGGGTTGACACCGGTGTCAATGTCATGCGTTAATACCCTGACACCGGTGTCAGGGTTGTTGTGAGAGGCTCCCTGGTAGCGTACCTTTGAACGGGTAAGTCAAAGATGCTCAGTACAGTTATTTTCGTGGAGTCTATAATTGTTACTGAGCCTTTATCCTCTAACGAATAGAGATGAGTAAAATTATGTTGCACCCTCGAATTCAAGAAGTCACAGATCGCGTTATTGAGCGCAGTAAACAAACCCGTCAAGCCTATTTAGATCGTATTTCGCACGCAAAAAAACAAACAAGAGTTCGTGCTGGATTAGGCTGTGGCAATATTGCTCATGTAATGGCTGCGTGTAGCAGCGATGACAAAGCGCGTTTAAAAGCAGACGAGGTGCCAAACCTTGCAATTATCAATTCATATAACGACATGTTATCTGCACATGTGCCTTATAAAGAATACCCCGATTTAATTAAAAGCATTGCCACTAAATTTGACGCCACCGCGCAAGTTGCTGGCGGTGTACCTGCGATGTGTGATGGTGTTACGCAAGGGCGTGATGGCATGGAGCTATCGCTTTTTTCTCGTGACGTTATTGCTATGTCTACTGCGGTTTCGTTATCGCATGACGTGTTTGATGGTGTGTTTTGTTTAGGCGTATGTGACAAAATTGTCCCAGGCCTATTAATTGGTGCTTTATCATTTGGTCACTTACCTGTGTATTTTTTACCAGCAGGGCCTATGCAATCAGGTATTCCAAACAAAGACAAAGCACGTGTTCGTCAAAAGTTTGCACAAGGACTGGTATCTCGTGAAGAGCTACTAGAAGCTGAAAGCGCTTCTTATCACAGTGCGGGTACCTGTACGTTTTATGGTACCGCTAACTCAAATCAAATGCTGATGGAAATAATGGGCTTACACTTACCAGGTAGCTCGTTTATAAACCCATACACAGAACTGCGTGATGGCTTAACCGGTAATGCGGTTGAAACCATGCTTAAGCAGCTTACTGAAAACAAAGATGGCCCGTGTTTAGCTGATGTGATCAGCGAAAAAACCATAATTAATGGCTTAGTTGGCTTGTTATCAACAGGTGGCTCAACCAATCATGCAATCCATATTGTGGCGATTGCTAAAGCGGCCGGTATTCAAGTTACATGGAAAGACATGTCTGATTTATCAGCGGTTGTTCCATTACTGACGCGTATTTACCCTAATGGCTCAGCAGATGTTAATCACTTTCAAGCAGCCGGCGGAATGGGCTTCTTAATGCGTGAATTAGCAGGCGCTGGTTACCTTCATACAGACGTAACCACTATTTTAGGCGAAGGTCTTGCACCTTACATGTGTGAGCCACTACTCGATAAAGACGACAACCTAATTATGAGTGATGCGAACGGCCCAAGCAAAGTTAAATGGGTAGCGTGTCCAGAAAACTCACATGATGAAGAAGTACTTCGCCCAGTAAGTAACCCATTTAGTAAGCAAGGTGGTTTACAGCTACTAACGGGTAACTTAGGTAAAGCGGTTATTAAAGTCTCTGCGGTTGCAGAGTCTCATCAAGTGGTGTCGGCACCGGCTAAAGTATTTAGCTCACAAGGTGAGTTACAGGATGCCTATAGCCGTGGCGAACTTAACCAAGATTTTATTGCTGTACTTAAAGAGCAAGGGCCAAAAGCCAAAGGCATGCCTGAGCTTCATAAGCTCACACCGGTAATGGCAACATTACAAGATCAGGGCTATAAAGTGGCTATTGTTACCGACGGTCGTATGTCGGGCGCATCAGGCAAAGTACCAGCGGCAATCCATTTAGCACCTGAAGCGGTTGAAGGTGGGATTATTGCTAAAATTCATGAAGGCGATATTGTTACTCTAGATGCGCCAAATGGTATTTTAAAACTGCATGTTAGCGATGAAGAGCTTGCACAGCGTGAGCTACAAATTAGCCAAGCAAGCCAAACGTTTGGTACAGGTCGTGAATTATTTACTGGATTTAGAAACATAGTAAGCAGTGCCGATTTAGGTGCAAGTGCTTTTGGACTTGAATAATAATTAGCCATATTGGGTAATGAGGAACAAGTAATGAGTATTGAAAAAATCTTAGCATCGGCACCGGTAGTGCCAGTGGTGGTAATCGAAAAATTAGAAGATGCAGCACCACTTGCAAGAGCGTTATATAACGGTGGCCTAAAAGCACTTGAAATTACACTGCGTACACCCATTGCAGCTGAGGCTGTAAAGCTAATGAAAGCAGAAGTGCCCGAAGCTTATGTTGGTACAGGTACTGTGGTTGATAAAGCAAGCTTTAACGCATCAGTAGAGGCGGGTGCTGACTTTATGGTAAGCCCAGGTGTTAGCGATGAGTTATTAGCGCTGGCAAAAGAGTCTACTATTCCATTTTTACCCGGTGCAGCGACCCCAAGCGAAGTGATGAACTTAGCTGCTCATGGTTTCAAATTCTTAAAGTTTTTTCCTGCAGAAGCTGCAGGCGGTGCTGCTATGCTTAAATCTATTGGCGGCCCATTACCTGATATTACTTTTTGTCCAACCGGTGGCATTAGTTTAGCAACCGCACCTGATTACTTAGCACTTAACAATGTTATTTGTGTAGGTGGTACCTGGATGTTAGATAAGCAACTTATTGAAAATAAAGACTGGCAAGCTATTGAAACGCTTGCTCGCCAAGCATGTGAAGTTAATAGGAGTCAAAAATGATTAATGTAGCAATTAATGGCTACGGCCGAATTGGTCGTAATGTATTACGTGCACTGTATGAATCAGCGCAAAATAATGAAATTAAAATTGTGGCTATTAACGATTTAGCCCCAGCCAATGTAAATGCTCATCTGACTCAGTTTGACTCAGTACATGGTCGTTTTTCACAGCAAGTAACGCTTAAAGACAACACCATGTTAATTGGCGATGATGTGATCACCTTAACGCAAGAACGCGATCCTGCTAATTTACCGTGGAAAGCGTTAAACGTTGACATAGTACTTGAATGTACAGGGTTATTTACGTCACGTGAAGCGGCTAATAAGCATATTGAAGCCGGTGCTAAAAAAGTAGTGGTATCGGCACCTGGTACAGATATGGATGCAACGGTAGTTCATGGTGTAAACAGCGATGTAATTAATGCCGATAGCAATATCATCTCAAACGCGTCGTGTACAACTAACTGTTTAGCACCAGTGGCCAAAGCAATAAACGATACGGTAGGGATTGAACAAGGTAGCATGACTACTATTCATGCTTACACCAACGATCAAAATTTATCTGACGTATACCACCCAGATTTATACCGCGCGCGTAGTGCGACTCAATCTATGATCCCAACTAAAACGGGCGCTGCAAAAGCGGTTGGTTTAGTATTGCCTGAGCTGGCAGGTAAATTAGATGGCATGGCGGTACGTGTACCTACAATTAATGTGTCGTTAGTTGATTTAACGTTTATTGCTAAACGTGACACAAGCATTGAAGAAATTAACCAAGTGGTTAAAGCAGCCTCAGAAGGGCCAATGAAAGGTATTTTAGAGTACAACGAGCTGCCGCTTGTTTCTATCGACTTTAACCATAACCCAGCTTCATCTATTTTTGATGCAACGCAAACACGTGCTGATGGTAAATTAGTTAAAGTAATGGCGTGGTACGACAACGAATGGGGTTTCTCAAACCGCATGTTAGATCAAGTTAAAGCGCTGGGTGCCTATTTATAAATTTTCCGTGTAGTTAATTTAGCTTTATCCAGCCAAGCCACGCATTGCGTGGCTTTTTTTGTGTTTTAGTTAGCCCAAAATTTGCTAGAATATGCGCACTAGAATAGGGACTGCATATTATATTAAGGAAAATAATGCTAAAACACGTCACTAAAAAAATATTTCGCACCAGTCACTTGCAAATTGGTGAGGGTAATATCAGCGGTTATATTGCTTGCTTTTTGGCAATATTAAGTTGCTTGGGAGTGCTTGCATTCCACTTCCCTGAATATTTAACGACTCCAGAATTGCGTAAAAGTTATAGCGTCGAGTTTTTACGTCAACTTATGTTTGTTGCCCTTATTATCTCAGGAAGCCTGGGTTTACTTAATTTTGTACGAAATACCAATAAGCGCTTGGGGGCGACTGCGTGGTTTTTTATTGTACTGGCAATTGGCTTTGGCGGCCCGAATGTTGAAGTGAATGACTTTGCCGATAACACCCCTTATATTGGCTTAGATTGGTTTATATTAGACTTATTAGGCTCAACCTTAATTTTTATTTTAATTGAAAAACTACTTCCGCATCGAAAAGAGCAAAAAATACTGCGTAGTGAATGGCGCGGGGATTTAAACCATTTCTTTGTCAATCATCTAATAGTGGGCTTTGTATTACTGGTTACTAATCATTTTGTTCATTATGGTTTTGGTTGGGCGGTGTCGAGCACATTACAAGGTTACATAGCGCAAATGCCGTTTATACTGCAGCTATTTTTAATTATTTTGGTGGCTGATTTAATGCAGTATTGGACACATCGTGCGTATCACGAAGTCCCCTTTTTATGGCGATTTCATGGTGTGCACCACAGTGCCAAAGAAATGGACTGGCTCGCAGGCTCTCGTCAGCACATTTTAGAAATACTGGTTACCCGTAGTTTAGTGTTAACGCCTATATTTGTGCTGGGTTTTTCACAGCAAATTATTAGTTTGTACGTTATTATTGTAGGCTTTCAAGCGGTATTTAATCACGCTAACGTAAATGTAAAATTTGGGTGGTTAAAGTATTTTATAGTTACACCGCAGTTTCATCATTGGCATCACGCATCCGATAAAGCCGCAATTGATAGAAATTACGCAGCTCATTTTTCGTTTTTAGATTACTTGTTTGGGACTGTAGTAAAAGGGCAAGCAGAGTGGCCTAAAGAATATGGGGTTGTGGGTGATTACATGCCTGTAGGTATGCTAAAGCAACAAATTTACCCGTTTAAAAAACAAAAATAGTGTTCATTCTAGCTTGCGGCCATAATATTAATGGCCGCATAACCACTATAAAAAGTCAGCTAATGCGCTAAGTGTTGGCCGCTGTGCGATATTTTTGCTCATGCATTGCTGTGCAATATGTTTTAAGTGCATGACTTCAGCGCTTTGCTCTTGGCAGGTTGTGAGTAAATCCTCGATTAAACACCCTAAAGCACGCACTTCTATTAACTGCATTTGTTGACGTTGATAGTCACTGAGCATAGTAAGATCAGTGGCCGCGCCAAAATCCCCAAACAGCACACGCGCGTGCGGGTCAACCATGGTATTGTGCGCATATATATCACCATGGCTTATATTGTGCTGGTGCAAGTGGGCCATAGTGCTAACCATTTGCTGCGCTATGGCATAAATTGCGTGGGTAGAGTAGTGGCAATCGCTTTCAAATGTATCTCTAGTACAGGTATCAAGGCTGGGCGGTAAGCCAAGATTCGTAAAGCTTGTATCAATTAACTCCATCACTAAACCAAGCTGTTGCTGTTGTTCAATGTAAGCCAGTACTTTAATTAAGTTTGGATGCTCAAGCGCTTGCAAGCAGCAACTAACTTCATCCAGCGGGTAACCATCGCTTGTAATAGTCCCTTTAAATAACTTAACAGCAACCGGCTCTTTATTCGTTGAATAAGCAAGATGGATAATCCCTGATGCGCCTTGGCCTATTACTTTACTGAGCGAGTAGTCACTCAGTGGTTTATTGGCTAAATTTGATTGGGTAAGGCACTGTGATTTATTAAAGCAATTACCTGCAAATGCAAGCCAAGTCAGCTTTGGTAGTTCAAATAGCCAATCATCAATTTGAGTTAACTGATTTGCAGAGAGCCTAATTAGTTCCAGGTTATGGCAGTTTGCCATGCTTATTGGTAGCTCACTGAGCTGATTACCTGCCAATGCCAGCTTCTTAAGCGCAGTGTATTGTCCAAATGTTGCAGGCAGCTTAGCTATTTTATTATCTGTAAGAATAAGCCATTCAATCGCTTTAGGTAGGCAGTGATCTGCAAATTCAGTGATGTAATTACCTTTAAATGCAACCATGATCAAAGCAGGGCACTTAGCAAGTATTTTAGGTATATGTTTAAACTGATTAAACGATAAAAACAGTCGTTTTAATTTTGTTAAGCAGGCAAATTCATCAGGTAAATCAGATAAGTTATTATTAGATAAATCCAAGACTTCGAGGGTATCCGCGAGGGTAAAAATTTCCTCTGGAAAGTGGCTTAGCGCTTCAACTAATTGTAGGTGTTTTGCACCATGTAATTGGCCGCTGCGAAGTTGTGAAAGGGTATTCAAAATTAATAATCCATTTTAAAATCAACAAAAAGGCCAACTAAGTTGGCCTTTAAACACGATTAAGCTTTAACGCTTAAAATTGTGCGTTGTGGTACACGTTTTGTACGTCGTCACAATTTTCAAGCATGGCTAAAAAGCGTTCCATCACTTCTACATCTTCGCCTTCAATAGGGGCTTCTACTTGGGGTACAAAGGCAATTAAGTCTTCGTCAAATTCTGTCACACCCATTTCTTCAAGTGCGGTACGCGTATTGTTGTATTCAGTGTGTGGAGCAAATACGGTCACTTTACCGTTTTCTACTTCTACATCGGTTACATCAACGTCAGCCATCATTAGCGCTTCAAGAACAGTTTCATCGTCGTCACCGTCAAATACAAAAATAGCAAGGTGATCAAATAAGTGTGATACCGAGTTTTGTGCGCCAATTTTAGCGTTTGCTTTAGTAAAACATACACGTACATCAGCAAAGGTACGTTTGTTGTTGTCGGTTAAACAGTCAACAATAATCATGCAATTACCTGGGCCGTAACCTTCGTAGCGCGTAGCTGCATAGTCTTCACCGCCGCCGCCTTTGGCTTTATCAATGGCGCGTTCAATTACGTGAGCCGGTACTTGATCTTTTTTAGCGCGTTCAATTAAACGACGCAGTGCTAGGTTACCGTCTGGATCAACACCGCCGTTTTTAGCACAAATATAAATTTCTTTACCGTATTTTGAATAAACTTTAGTTTTAGCACCCGCAGTTTTAGCCATTGAATCTTTTTTGTTTTGGTAAGCTCTTCCCATCTGCGTTTCGCCTTAATATGTATAAATAATTGAAAAAATTTGCAAGCCCATATTCTAAAGGTAAATGCGGGGCAGGGCTAGTAAGTATTGAGATTGATTACTAAGTAACGGGGGGAACAGTTATTATGAATGGAAAATAAAACAACCCGCCGAAGCGGGTTGTTTAATACCTTACAATCAATGAAGGGTTGTCAGGGGATTACCAAATACGAACACGTTCGTCTTCTGGTAAGTACAACTCATCACCTGGTTTTACATCAAATGCTTTGTACCAAGCGTCGTGGTTACGAGGAGCTTGTGCTCTAAAGCGGCCTGGCGCATGCGTACCGCCACGTAATTGGTTTAACATGCTTTGCTCAGTACGTTTTTCTTTCCATACTTGTGCCCACGCTAAGAAGAAACGTTGATCACCGGTTACACCATCAATCACAGGGGCTTCTTTACCATTTAGGCTTAGTTTGTAAGCATGATAAGCCATGGCTAAACCACCTACATCACCAATATTTTCACCTAAGCTGTTGCGGCCATTTACAAAGTTACCCGGAATTGGCTCATATTTGCTGTACTGAGCCGCCAGTTTGTCGGCTTTAGCATCAAAAGCAGCACGGTCTTCGTCAGTCCACCAGTTACGTTGTATGCCATTAGCATCTGATTTTGACCCTTGGTCATCAAAGCCATGGCCCATTTCGTGGCCAATCACGGCACCAATACCACCGTAGTTTACCGCAGGATCTGCATTTGGATCGAAAAACGGCGGTTGTAAAATAGCGGCAGGAAATACAATTTCATTAAATGAGCTATTGTAATAAGCATTTACACGTTGTGGTGTCATACCCCAGCGATTGCGGTCGGTTTTCTTAAGCTCTTTTTCAACGCTATCGGCTTGGAAAAACTCACGCATATTTTTTACATTAGCCATTAAATCATTTTTGCTAATACTTAAGCCTTCGTAAGATTGCCATTCGTCTGGGTAACCAATTTTTGGCACAAACGCCGCTAATTTTGCACGCGCATTTACTTTTGTTTCTGCGCCCATCCAATCTAGGTTATCAATACGCTCGCCAAGGGCTGTGCGTAAGTTTTCAACCAGCTCAGACATTTGCTGCTTCGATGACTCAGGGAAGTAACGATCTACATAAATTTTACCAATCGCAAAGCCTAGTGAACTAGTGCCTGACATTTGGCTGATCGCACGTTTCCAGCGCGGACGAGGCTCTTGTTGACCATTTAACTCTTTACCAAAGAAAGCAAAGCTGGTGTTAAATATGTCTTCTGACAACAGCCCAGCGTTACCATTAATTGCATGGTATGTTAGGTAGTCTTTCCATACGCTTATATCTTCGTTGTTGATTAAATCAATCATGGCCTTTACAGGTTCAGGCTGCGACACGTTTAGCTGCGGTACTTTGTAACCTGTTTGCGCAAAGTATAAATCCCAATTAAATCCAGGGTACTGGGTACTTAACTCGTCGCGTTTTATTTGGTTTAACGTTATGTCACGATTACGGCGTTTTTCACGTGGCCAATGACCTTCTGCAATTTTTGTCTCTAGCGCTAAAATTGCTTGTGCACGTTCAGTGGTATTTTCAACACCAGCAAATTTAAGCATGTCGGCAATATGTGCAACATAGGCTTCACGAGTTTTTACAAAACGCTCTGCATCTTCAAGGTAATATGAACGATCAGGTAAGCCTAAACCACCAGCACCTAACGACATTTCGTATTTATTAGGATCTAAGCGGTTAAACCACATACCACCACCAATTGGGGCGCTAACACCAGTGAGCCATGAATTACCAAAGATTTTTGCTAAGTCATCAGTTGAGTCGACAGCGTTAATATCGTTAAGCAATGGCTTAATGGGAGTCACACCAAGCTTATTAAGCGTGTCGGTATCCATGTACGAATTATAAAAATCAGCAACTAGTTGCTCTTCTGCATTTAAATTGTCACGTGCTGCAATATCTTCAATAATTTCTTTTACACGCTCTTCACTGCGTTCAGCTAACGCAGAAAACGCACCATAGCGTGTTTTATCTGCTGGCATTTCGTAGTTGTCGTACCATGAACCGCTGGCATACATAAAAAAGTCATCGCCTGGTTTTACAGCTTCATTGCGGGCAGTTAAATCAACCCCAAAAGTGCCTAATTCAGCTTGCTCAGTTGCTTGTGGTTTTTCAGCGACGGCTGCGACTTGCTCAGTTTTTGTAGTTTGTGGCTCTGAACAGCCGGTAATAAATGTAGCGGCGAGTGCCGCTGCAATTAAACTTTTTTTCATTACTTTCCCCTATGAATTCACGTTATTTAATTCGTTATATTTTTGTTATAAAAATAGCTATTTGATTGTATTGATAACTTCACTTCAAACAAACCTTTTGAGGTGAATAACCTTACCGGTCGATAAGATGAATAAAATACTATCGAAAATAGCAAAAAACACTCAACTACTTCAATCGTTCTTGAGCGGCTTAGTTTATTGCGCCTTTGACTGCTTTTGCTGTAATGCCCACATACGGGCATATTCACCGTTTTGATTTAGTAGTTCTTGGTGTTTGCCTTGTTCAATAATTTCACCAGCTTTTAAAACAATAATTGAGTCTGCATCGGTTATGGTCGAAAGTCGGTGTGCAATAACAATACTGGTGTGATCATTTGCCACTTCACGCATTGCTTTTAAAATAGCTTGCTCTGCATGAGAGTCGAGCGCAGAGGTTGCTTCATCAAAGATTAAGATGGGTGATTGCTTTAAAATAGCACGGGCAATGGCAATCCGTTGTTTTTCACCCCCTGAGACTTTTAACCCGCGCTCACCGACGAGGGTTTTATCGCCTTTGTCTAAGCTATTTATAAAGTCGGTTAAGTGCGCCATGTTAATTGCTTTATTTATTTCATCTTCAGTTGCTGAGGGTCTGCCATAGGCAATATTCTCACGGATGGTGCTATTAAACAGCACAGTATCTTGGGGGACTATCGCAATGGCTTTACGCAAGCTTGCAAGAGTAACTGTATTAATTGCTTGTTTATCTATGCTAATAGTGCCTGATGACAGCTCATAAAAGCGATACAGTAATCGGGCTAATGAGCTTTTTCCTGCACCACTTGCACCCACAATCGCGACTTTTGAGCCGGCAGCAACATTAAAGCTAATGCTTTTTAAAATAGGCCTTTTACTGTCGTAGTGAAAGCTTACTTTATCAAAGTTAATTTCACCTTGTTTAATGACCAATTCTTTAGCCTCATAAGCATCCGCCACTTTAGGTTGTGTATTAAGCAGGCCGAGCATGTTTTCAAGGTCGGTGAGGGCACGGCGTATTTCGCGATACACAAACCCTAAAAAGTTGAGCGGTAAAAAGAGTTGAATCATATACGCATTGATCATCACCAGTTCACCAATCGTTAACTCGCCCGTGACAACTTCGCTTGCGCCAAGCCACATTAATGCGGTTATTGCACAGGCAATTATGAGTGCTTGCCCTGAATTTAGCGCCAGTAACGAGAGTCTGTTTTTTAATCGTGCTTGTTCCCAGGTTGCTAAAAACGTATCGTAAGTTTTAGCTTCATACTCTTCGTTATTAAAGTATTTAACGGTTTCGTAATTTAATAAGCTGTCGATGGCGCGGGTGTTACTTTGGTTGTCGGCAGCATTTGACTCGCGAATAAAGCGGTTTCGCCATTGGGTAACCGTCACCGTAAAAAAGATATAAATAGCCACAGCAAGTAGGGTGATCAGCGCAAACCAAATAGAAAATAAGGTGCCAAAAATAATCGCCACGGTCATTATTTCAAACAACGTGGGCACAATATTAAACATTAAAAAGCGCATTAAAAAGCTCAAACCACTGGTGCCGCGCTCTATGTCTCGACTTATACCGCCAGTTTGCCTGTTTAAATGAAAGGCTAAATCTAACGAGTGCAAATGTTTAAATACTTTAAGGCCAATATCACGCATGGCATGCTCGGTGACTCGAGAAAATACAGCATCGCGTACTTCACCTAAAAACACGCTGGCAAATCGCAGTGCGCCGTACATAACGAGTAATAAGGTTGGGACGAGCAGTAGCGGGTTAATTGATTTATCAACCGCATCAATTATTTCTTTTAAAGCCCATGGCATAAGCAGTGTCGCGCCTTTAGCACCCACAAGCGATAATATGGCAATAAGCACACGCCCTTTAAATTTAGTGATATAAGGCCAAAGAGTTTGAATGCTTTGTTTTAAATTCATAGCGTCGGGGCGTTTTACTGAACTTTGTCTGGAGCGCATCGAGGATCTCAGTATTGTTTTTATATAAATGAATTAGCTTAATGTTGGCTATTGTATTTTAATTAGCTGCCCTTATATACTAGCTATCCTTTATTTTAGTTTTAAATGACAGATGTTAAAATTTCGCGTTTTTTTAGCTACATGCTTGTTTTTTGCTGCACTCTTTAGTGTGCAAAGCCATGCTATGGGCGTAAAGCACGAATTAAACAGTAACCAAAGCAGTTATAGCCATGTTGTTAATGTCGAAAATTTAACTATCGCTCCCACACCTTTAAAATCGCTAGGTAATTTACAGCATAAAAACTCAAAGCATTCTGAGTTTGCTGCGCATCAACCTAGGCTAACAGCCAATAACTCATTTTTATTTTTACACAGTGCGCAGGGCGATCCTGAATACGATGTAGTGCATGAGTTTTTTGCGCTAAATGGGTGTAGGCATATTTTTTTGCGACCGCAAGCAGTCACCATAAATCAGCCTTGGTATACTTGGGTTTTTAAAAGTAAAAAGTCGCGCTTGAGCGGCTGGAAAGATGCGAATCTGTTATACACCGCTGTAACCACCTACCACGCTTAAAGTTCCTTAATTATCGTTAATTGGTTTTAACGCATCGCGTTTTGACCTTAATTTTAATTGTGCCTAATAGGTACGTTACTGAGCTATGCCTAGTAATAAGGAACAACTATGTTAAGTTTTAAAAAACAAAAAAAGCCATTTATGGCTAAATTTAAATTAAGCTATGTAGCCATGTTGGTTGTATTGGTTTTACTGGCAATAAGCGCTTTACCTAATTTATACCCGAATAAATCGTGGTTGCATATTAGTGCCGCACCTGAGGTTAAAACACAAGCAATACCAAGTACTGAAAACATAGTGCGCTTTTTAAATAGCCAAGGGTTTGAGGTCAGCCAAGGGGTAGAAAACCAAGCAACAATTAATGTGCTTTTAAATACACCTACGCAAAGTGCCCAAGCTCAAGCGGCTATAAAATCGAATTACCCAAACACACAAGTTAAAATTGTAGAACATGCAACCAGCCCTATTTGGTTACAAGAGTTTGGTCTATCGCCCATAAAGCTGGGTCTTGATTTAAACGGCGGAGTATTGTTTGTACTTGATGTTGATTTAGATAAAGCCATTGATGAGCAATTACTCAGTGCTTACCAGCAAACGAAAGCCATTATTGTTAAACAAAAAGCCTATGGTGTTAAAGCAAAGCAAACTAACCAAGGCTTTGAAATAAGTGCATTAGAAAATGCAGCTGAAAAGCTAACCTCAGTTATTAGCGACCTTAAAAGCCGCTTTGAAAATCTAACTATAACCACATCAACTCA
Organism: Pseudoalteromonas sp. ND6B; assembly: GCF_000764215.1. Taxonomy (NCBI): domain Bacteria; kingdom Pseudomonadati; phylum Pseudomonadota; class Gammaproteobacteria; order Alteromonadales; family Pseudoalteromonadaceae; genus Pseudoalteromonas; species Pseudoalteromonas sp. ND6B. The sequence goes on along the minus strand of NZ_JQFL01000001.1, from coordinate 26,081 downwards.
TGGCAACTTACAGGTCGTTAAAGTGAGTTATTCTGAGCAAGGGCGCAGCGCATTTGATAAACAAGTCATGAGCCAAACACTCACTACGCTTCGCTCACGCATTGAAGAGTTAGGAATTACCGAGGCGGTTACACAGCGCCAAGGTAAGCAGCGCATTCGCATTGAGCTACCCGGCGTCCAAGATCCAGCCGAGGCAAAACGTATTATTGGTGCTACCGCGTCACTTGGGTTTTATCAACTTAAAGAGATTGGCGGACAAACATTTAATTTGCAATCGGGTGGGACTATTAAGCTCGACCCTGTGCCTATTTTTACTGGTGAGCACATTAATAATGCCAATATTGGCCGTGATGACTGGGGTAAACCTTTAGTACAACTGAGCCTAGATAGCCAAGGTGGCGATGCTATGTCGGCGTTTTCTAAGGCGAATATAGGCAAGCCGATGGCAACGCTCTATTCAGAGTATTCACAAAATGCTAAAGGTGAAGTGGTTAAAAAAAGCGAAGTCATTAATGTGGCGAATATAGCCCAGCATTTAAGCTCACGCTTTAGTATAACCAATATGCAAAGCCAGCAAGCGGCTGCCGATTTAGCGCTATTACTCCGTGCAGGATCGCTTACTGCGCCAGTGACCATAGTACATGAACAAACTATTGGTCCAAGCCTTGGCCAAGACAACATTAACAATGGGTTGGCGGCGTTAATGTTAGGCATGGGGTTAACGCTTGCCTTTATGGCGCTGTGGTATCGTCGTTTAGGGCTTATTGCAAATGTTGCGTTAGTTTTAAATTTAACGTCTTTAGTGGGGTTAATGTCATTATTACCTGGGGTGGTTTTAACACTTCCTGGTATTGCAGGTTTGGTGCTAACCATAGGAATGGCAGTTGATACTAACGTGATTATATTTGAACGCATTAAAGAAGAGCGCCGCAAAGGACGTCCTCCATATCAAGCGATACAAGAGGGCTATAAACAAGCTGCGAATACGATTTTAGATGCCAATATTACCACGATGATCACCGCGATTATTTTATATGGCATAGGTTATGGCCCTGTAAAAGGCTTTGCTATAACGCTGGCGCTGGGACTTATCACATCGGTATTTACTGGTGTGTATGTATCGAAATATTTAAGCCAAAGCTTATATTTAAAGCTGGGTAAAAAAGCAGGAGTAAACGCGCATGCTTAATTCTTTTTTAAAATGTGAGGCAGGGTCTCGTATACGTTATACAGGCATGCTGATCAGCGCCATATTTGTGTTGTTGTCGGTATTCACCATTGCACAAAAAGGGCTAAACTTTGGCCTTGATTTTACGGGTGGATACTTAACAGAGTTTACCACCAGCCAAGGTGTTGAACTAAAACAGCTTGAGCAATTTATTGCAAAAAATCATCAGGGTGAATTTGAGCTAACAGCACAGGGCAATAATCATTTTCAACTAACACAAGGCCCCAATAATACAAGCAATAACGATGACTGGAAAACGGCTATTAGCCAAAACCCAACTATAAATGCTGAGGTTTTATCATCGGCTTATATTGGCTCTCAAGTGGGTGATGAACTATTTGAACAAGGCTGCTTAGCATTATTTGCTGCGATGGTCGCGGTAATGATTTATTTAGCTGTTCGTTTTGAATGGCGTTTGGCATTAGGCTCTGTGGTGGCTTTATTTCATGACTTAGTGCTGGTGGTTGGCTTATTCTCATGGTTACAAATAGAGTTTAACCTAACTGTTTTAGCCAGTTTGTTGGCGATTATTGGCTACTCACTAAATGACTCAATAATAGTTGGAGATAGGGTGCGCGAGCTGTTGCGCATACCAACAAACATCACACTCAAACCAAGCAGTATTATCAACAGTGCTATTAAAAGCACCTTAACTCGTACGCTTATTACCTCCGGGACTACGCTCGCAACGGTGGCCAGTGTTTGGCTGTTAGCAGGGGCGCCGCTGCAGGGATTTGCAATTGCTCTGTTTGCAGGAATAGTCGTAGGCACGTTATCGTCCATTTGTATTGCTGCAACATTACCCGAGCTACTTGGGTTAAGTGCTAAAAACTACGATAAGCAAGTGGATCAGCAAACGCAGGCATTAATGGATATGCCATAGGCTTAAATCAGCATTGTTGTTACACAGCAAAGAGATAGTGTTAGGTGTAGCAACAATGCTAAAATGGCAAAATTATTTTTACCGTATTTAGTGAATTTCCAAATGAATAAAGCCCATGTTACAGAGCACCTGCGTTTTGCCTTAGAAGAGCAGCTCAATACTGCGAAAATTGCAGCTAAAACAGCCCACGATACCGCGACTCACGAAGAAAGCATTGCAGAAACTCAATATGATACGCTCGGGCTTGAAGCTGCGTATTTAGCGCAAGGTCACGCTGATCGGGTGAATGAGTGTTATAAAGAAATACAACTATTTGAAGCCATCTACAACGACGTCGTTACAGGCACAATAGCAGTCAGTTCATTGGTGTGTTTAGAAGATGATGTAGGCACACAAAAATGGTTTTATTTAGGCCCAGCAGCTGGTGGATTAACCGTTGATATTAAAGGCACAACTATTCAAGTACTTACCTCTGGTGCACCATTAGGCCAACAGTTATTAGGTAAACAAGTCGATGATGAAGTTAGTTTAACACTCGGTGATGTAAAACATAGTTACGATGTGGTTAAAGTGCTTTGAATGTAGTATTTATTTGTCTCTTACGCTGAGACGCAGCATCTCGTAGGCCTCTTTGTTAAATAATTGCCTGAAACTTAAAGAATAAAATTAAAGATGAGCCGTTTATGAACTTAGTTTTGGTTAGTGATATATTTGGTAAAACAGCGGCTTTAAAAGCATTAGCTGAAGAACTAAACGCTCAGTCTATTGTCGATCCCTATGGCGGGGTGGATATGGCATTTAACAGTGAACAGCAGGCCTATGAGTATTTTAGTCACATATTGGCCTTGATGAGTATGTCGCTATTTTACAAAAAGCGATTAAACCACTCGCTGGTAACATCATATTGATTGGTTTTAGTGTTGGCGCATCGGCAATTTGGTCAATGTCTTCACATCCGGCGATTAAAACGATAACTAAGGGCATTTGTTTTTACAGCTCGCAAATTAGGCACCATACAGACTTACAACCACAGTTTGAGATTGAACTTATACTTGCGCATTATGAACCGCACTTTGATGTTAAATCACTGCACGTTGAGCTGGCAACAAAGGCTAATGTTAATGTAAAGCATGTTAATTACTTACATGGTTTTATGAACCCACACTCAAGTAACTTTAATCAACGCGCTTACGATGAAACATTAACTGTGTTATCTAATAAGCTAATATAATAAACTAGTTAAGGAGTGTTTATAACTCGATGTTAGCCGGTTTCACTCAATCACAACTAAGGCATTTATAGCGTGAACTTATAAGATTTGCTTGAGTCTGATAATCATTAACGGATAAGCAGTTAAATAAAGGGCATAAATTTAAAGGAATATTATGGAGATAGGGATTTTTACCGTCACAATTACGGGTGTTTTACTCACGGCTTTAATTATAAAGTACTTAACGTTTAGGCCTGAGCGTGTTTTTTCTGATATTGGAGAAAACGTTCTACTTTGCAAAAAACCTCACTGGTTCAATAATAATAAAAGTAGAATGCAGCTTATTCCTAAAGGGGCGATAATTAAAATACAGCTAGCGTCAAATACCGTTACTTTATTTTGTAAAAGTGGCAATGTTATTGATATACCAGTGCCAAACTCAAAGTTTACTGCCGATGTTTTGCAAAGCGCAAAAACACACTTTCGCAAAGCAGAAGTAGTAATACTAGACAACTAACACACCACTTTGAGAACTGAATTTAGATTTTCAATTTTTAAAAGGCGCTGAAAATCAATTAGTTAAAGTGTATGTCAGTTTGTTAATGCAATAAAGCGCCAAGATTACGCAGGTTATTGCTGTATTTAATTGTTTATCTCAATGGGTTTAGGCTTTTTTAACAAATTTAGCCGTCACCATCATTTCACCTATGCCATCTACTTTACAGTCAAGCTCATGATCTTTTTTATCAAGTACACGTCTTACTAAGGCCTTGGTGCCAATTTTAATCACTTGTGAGCTACCTTTAATTTTTAAATCTTTAGCTACGGTTACTTTGTCGCCATCAGCAAGTAAAGTGCCGTTTGCGTCTTTCACTAAAATAGCGTCTTCGTCATTAGTAACATTCGGGTTCCACTCATAGGCACATTCTGGACAAATAAGCAGCTGCTGGTCTTCGTAAACGTATTCACATTGGCATTTAGGACAAGCGGGAAGAGACATGATGATCACTTTTAGTATTAAATTTTGGCTATTTTAAAACACAAATTAGCAATTAAAAAGTTCATCAAAAATTTTTATCTTTACGCTAAAAATATCTCGTTTGTGCGCATCTAAAAAAGGGCATATAAATCACCTGTCGCTTAAGCAATTTAAGCGCTAACGTTTATAGTAGATATTCGTTAAAGCACCTATCGTATTAAGTGATTTGCTAAATGCTGCACTTAGTGCGATAGGTGTTTCTATTTGCTGTTTTATTCGCTGAGCTAACTGATTAGCAAGGCTGCTTTGTATATTTTGACTTAACTAGGAAAAGTCGTGTTTAAAACCTTAATTGTGGTTGATAACAATGAGCAAACGCTTGCTCTTTCATTTGAAAATGTCATTACCTTTAACACCTATTTGCGTGACTACCCAAAACGCAACGAACCAAAAACCCGCATAATAAATCTATGTGATGCTAGCCAGTATTTAAGTAAAGGCTATTACTGTTCGTTACTTGCTGAGGCGCGCAAGCACCAAGTATTACCGAGTGTAAAAACAATTAACGCGCTTCGAAGCAATCAAGCGTCATTACAAAATATTGGCCATATTGATGGTGCTGTTTATTTTGGTCACGCGGGAAATGATCAACAAGCTAAAGCCGCTAAATCGGTATTTAAACAATACCCAGCGCCTATTTTATTTGTTGATGAGCAAGGCCTATTACAACAAGGATCATTAGCGTCCTTGAGCGAGCAGCAACACACTGATTTTGTAGAAAAACTAAATGAGTTTACGCAAACACAGTGGCGAATTGGCAAGGTTGAACGTCGTTTTCGTTGGGATATGGCTATTTTGGTTGATCATAACGAAAAAGTACCGCCAAGCGATAAAGATGCAATTACACGTTTTATAAAAGCAGCAGCGAAACATGGTATTAACGCAAAAGCACTTAGCTTTGAGGAAATAGACAATATTGCCCAATTTGATGCGTTGTTTATTCGCCAAACAACAGCGATTGATCACCCAACGTACCGCCTTGCAAGTAAAGCGCAAAGCCTAGGTTTAGTGGTGATTGATGATGCGGAGTCTATTTTACGATGCTGTAATAAAGTGTACTTACATGATGCATTCAATTATCAAAAAGTACCGAGCTTAAAAACCGTGGTGGTCGCAGATCAATCAAAAGACACAATTGAGCAACTAGAAGCGTCGTTTACTTATCCGCTGGTATTAAAAATGCCAGAAGGGTCGTTTTCAAAAGGCGTGTATAAAGTTGCTAATCGTGATGAATTAGAAGCTAAGCTTAGTGAATTATTTGCTTTAAGTGCGCTAGTTCTGGCGCAAGAGTACATGTACACAGAATACGATTGGCGTGTAGGGGTACTTAATGGTCGTGCTATTTATGCGTGTCGTTATTTAATGGCGCGTAACCATTGGCAAATATATAACCATGACGCGAAACGGTTTTTCTCGGGTGGCTTTGAAACATTACCGACGTTTGAATTACCTAAAGCTGTACTGGATGCTGCTTTAAAAGCATGTAAAACCGTGGGTAAGGGTTTATACGGTGTGGATGTAAAAGAGCATCAAGGCCGTGCGTATGTGTTGGAAGTAAACGATAACCCAAGTATTGATCACAAAGTAGAAGATGGTTACTTAGGTGATGAGTTATACATGATCATTATGGATGAGTTTAAACAGCGTCTTGAAGCACGAGGTCGCGGCTAATGCTTAACGCATTGTCTGATATAACGATTTTTGCAGGGGCGGATATTAGTATTCGCCCTGGAAGCGCGAGTGATTTAAACGCCTTAGTGGCGCTTGAAAATGCCTGCTTTAGTAACGATAAGCTTAGTGCGCGAAGTTTAAAGCGTTGGCTTAGTGCTAAACATGGGATTTTATTAGTTGCCGAGCACAATGCGCAATTATGTGGTTACGGTTTGGTGTGGTGCCATAAAGGCACGCGGTTAGCGCGTTTGTATTCGTTAGCCGTATTACCGACGATGCAGGGCAAAGGAATCGCTAAAACGCTGCTTAAAGCTCTTGAAAAAGCCACTAGTGAGCGTGGGCGTATTTATTTGCGTTTAGAAGTGGCAGTAAATAACGACAGCGCCATAGGGCTTTATAAAAGTGTAGGGTATCGTGTTTTTGGTCAGTACAGTGATTATTACGATGATCACAGTGATGCCTTGCGCATGCAAAAAAACATCCGTCAAACCAGCGAGTTGCAAGTTGAGCGTTTAACGCCATGGTATCAGCAAACTACCGAGTTTACCTGTGGGCCTGCGGCATTATTAATGGCAATGGGCTCGCTTGATAACAGCACAGAGCTGAGTCAGTCACACGAATTAGCTTTATGGCGTGAAGGCACCACCATTTTTATGACCTCGGGACATGGCGGTTGTCATCCGTTTGGTTTGGCACTGGCTGCAAATAAACGGGGATTTAAAAGTGAGGTCATTGTTAATACCTCAGAGCCATTATTTTTAGATGGGGTACGCAGTGATAATAAAAAAACGGTGCTGGCGACAGTACATCAGCAATTTGTTGAAGGCATAGCCTCGGCTAATATTCCTGTTACCTATAAAGATGTTGAACTAACTGATATAGAAACGTGGTTAAACCAAGGTTTTAGTGTGTTACTGTTAATAAGCACTTATCGGTTTGATGGAAAAAAATCACCGCATTGGGTATGTGTTACTCATTTAGATGCGCACTGTGTGTACGTACATGACCCGTTTTGCGAACCAGGTAACGACAATCAATTAGCGATTGACTGTCAATATGTGCCAATTGCACGCAGCGATTTTAGTAAAATGTCGGCTTTTGGTAGTCAAAGGCTTAGAACGGCAGTTGCTATTGGTAAAAAATAATAGATTAGGATTTTAAGTGACATTTTTAGATTTTATCGATGTAGCCCCATACTCGTGGGCAGCTATTGGTACGGCGGCTTTTTGTGGGGCTATTATTGGTATAGAACGGCAATTGCGTGGCAAACCTGTAGGGATCCGTACTTCTGCACTGATCACCTTAGGTACTTACTTGTTTTTATCGACTGCGTTTAATTTACAAGGGGATGTGATTGATCATTCTCGCGTAGTCGGGCAAATAATTACCGGCATCGGCTTTTTAGGCGCAGGCGTAATGCTCGCAAAAGACGGTGCGGTAGTCGGGGTTACCTCTGCTGCCACCATTTGGGTACTGGCCTCCATTGGCGTGATGATAGCAACCGAAAACCTCGGGGCTGCTATTAAGCTCTCGGTGCTTGTGGTGGGTATTTTATACGGCGTTGACGTGCTAGAAGCTAAGTTTAAAAGCTTAAGTAAAGGCGTGCATGCTAAAGTGAAAAGTTATCATAAACGCTATTATCGAAAAGACAGTATTGATACCGAGCGCCACTAATTAGTGGCGTTTTTATGCGGGTAGTGCTTTGTTTTGGAAGCTAAGCGCATCTTCAATTGGTGCGGGGCGGCCAATAAAATAACCTTGTACACTGTCTACATTGAGTATTCTTAACGAGTTTAGTTCTTCTGCGGTTTCGATCCCTTCGGCAACAATGGTGCAGTCGATTGCTTTTGCAAATCCACACAGTGCTTTTGCCAGTAAAAATTTACGATCGTCTGTGTTTATATTTTGAGTCAGGCTAATATCTAATTTTATAATATCGGCCTCAAGCTCTAGTATGTGCTGAAATGAGGAAAAGCCAGCGCCTACATCGTCAATGGCCAAGCGCAGACCTTTGTTTCTGAGAGGCCTAAGTGCAGCTCGCATTTTTTCGTAATTAGAAATTGGCGAATGTTCAGTAATTTCTAATACCACCCTAGTGCAGTCAATCTGTTGTAATGTTCGTTCAAGTGCGCCGCTAAGAATGTGCGAAGGCGAGCAATTAATGGCAATGTAAGTTGTATTATTAAACTTTGCCATATTGGCTACTGCATTTTTAATGGCCAGCATTTCTAATGCTTCATTTAAACCCACCTTACTCGCTTCTTTAAACCAGATATCAGGGGTTTTATAAGGGGTGGTAAAAAAACGTGCAAGCGATTCAAAACCTACAACTTTATTATTTAGTTGACTATAAATAGGCTGAAAATAGATACTAATATCATTATCGCTAATAATTTGCTCAATAGTTGATTTTGTGTGGTTGTACGATACGCTTTTATCTAAACTCTTTTCAATTAATCCGGTCGCTATTTCTGAAATAATATTTAAAAAAGATAAATCGCGCTCATTTAAGCTCTCATCATGGTGTGATTTATAACAACAAAACGTACCATATAATTTCCCGTTCGACAGGTTGATAGGTACACCTATATATGCCCCTATACCTAATTTTTTTGTAACCGGCATCGCTTTGGTTATTGGGTTTGCTTTGGTATTAGTAATAATAGGGCTAAGCTTGTTGTCGGTGATTTGTTGGCAATACGTTTCATTAATCGGATCGGCATTACCCACTTTAACAATTTGGTTTTCAGAGGGGTTATCGACCACTTTAAAAACACGCTCATCGTTAATAAATTCAGATATAAAAGCAACATCCATATCTAAATGTTTACGAACCAAAGTGAGTAAGTTAGCTAGTTTAGCCTTAATGGATGCATTGTTGTGTTGTTCGACAAGCAAATTGGTTAATTCATCCATCGGCTATCTCCCTATGTTAATACCACTACACCTAATGAGTAATACTATAATTTATATATATAAAAAGATCTAATCAAGGCCTATCAATCTTTGTTCACGCATATTTAAATTTAGGCTAATTTTAGCTGTTATAGTAAGTAGGCTTACATATATGTTGTAGTTATTATCTATTTTTTAATCCTAGGCTGATATGCTTGAAGTTTATGGGAGGTAATTATTTAAAGGGATATTAATGCATCAGCATTCATTTGATAAAACAGAATCAGTCAGATTAACCGTATTCAAAAATATAAGCTTAATAATTACATTAGTTGCTTTAGTTGTCACTTACGTTAATGTGTTTATGAGTAAAAATTATGTTTTGGGCTTTATTGAACTTGCATTAGCTTTTTTTTGTATTTATACGTATCACCAAACGAGAACAAATCGCTCTAAATTATGGCATCGCTATGCTGTTATTTATACTTACTTTGCAGTTGTGTTGCTTGCTATCACCGCAATTAACTTAGAGACTGGCATATCGCATTGGGTGTGTACTCTTCCTGTATTGGTTTACTTATTGTTTGGAAAAAGCATGGCTTTATAAGCAGCTTTAGCTTTTTGATTACGTTGTTACTGCTGTTTTATGTTATCGACAAACGGTTAGTTGAAATAAATTTTAAGCTCATCATTAATCTTTCTCTGACGTATATTATTGTGTGGGGTGTTTCACATGTTTTTGAATCGATGAGAGCTTCTAATCAAGAGGAAATTATTAATTTAGCATTACGCGACAGCTTAACGCAGGCTTATAACCGGCGTGCTTTTAAAAGCCATTTTCATAACCATATCGACTTTTCTAACCCCTATTGTTTTGCCTTAGCTGATCTGGATTTTTTTAAAAAAGTAAACGATAAATATGGGCACGATGCCGGTGATGCAGTGCTGGTACAATTAACACAGTTATTTAAAAAACATTTAGGCGATGAACATGTTTATCGTTTTGGCGGTGAAGAATTTACATTGGTGGTAAATGACGACATAGAGGTCGCTATAATCACAATGGATAAGCTAAGAACTGACATACAAAATCATCAATTTACTTATATGCAGAGCACGTTAAACATCACTATCAGTATTGGCTTGGTCGGTATTGATGCACATGAGCATACTCACCTGAGTGAAATTTTAAGATTAGCCGATAATTATTTATATTTAGCTAAAAACAACGGTCGAAACTGCGTTGTCAACGGCCTGACTAAAATATCAAACAAGGGCAAAGAAACATTAACCAAATAACTTTCGTCTGACTACTTTTCTGTATTCGCTCGGGGTTTGGCTCAATACCTTTTTAAACACACGGGTTAAATGCCCTTGATCGTTATAACCAACTTCTAACGCGACTTCCTGAATTGATAAGTTCGATGAGGCCAGTAATTCTTTTGCACCTTCAACACGTAGCTGCTGCCAGTACTCTATAGGGCTTTGATTTGTAGCAAGTCGAAACCTGCGTGTAAACGTGCGGTAGCTTAAGCTAAATTGTGCCGCGACTTCTTGTAAATCTAACTCACTAGATAAATTAGTTTTTAACCAAAATTGTATTTGTGCAATAAGTTCATCAGCATGTCGGTTAACGGCGCCTTCTAAATAGCGTTGATCTTCGTAGGGTTTACGTATTTCATGTGAAAAGTTCCGCTCAACATGCTGCGCCGCTTCTTTACCATAGTATTGGCTAATAATATGAACAATAACGTCAGCTAAGGCATTTAAACTGGCTACCGTATACATGCGCTCTGATTGGGTAATAAAAAAATCAGGTTTTAAGCTAACGTTTGGATAATCTTGAGAAAATTGCTTGGCATAATGCCAGTGAGTGGTTGCAGGGTGACCATCAAGTAAACCGGCTTCTGCGAGCAAACAATTGCCGGTACCAACACCAATAATATGGCTTCCCATCGTAAAACTCTCATTGAGCCAATTAACTATTGGTTGATTCGTTTTAACAACCGGCCGCGGATTACGCCAAATACCCGGAACAATGATTAAATCGCAATAGGGGGCGTTATCACTGCTGCAATCAGGCACGATGGCTAAACCTGTTCTGGTTGCAATAGGAGCCATATTTTTAGCAATTAAATGAATATTCAGCGCTCTAAAGTGTTGCTTACTAGTGTGCCCCTTGGCAAACGCTTCACCTGCTCGGAGCATTTCAATTGGCAGGGTTAAACTAGTTACCAGTAGGTGCGAGTAAACAGCAATGGCTATATTTAATGGTGAATTTGTTGGATTATTGCTCATTTAAATGCTCCGACCAGTTGTTTTTGGCCTTTTGTGCTTGATATTTGGCTATTAAAGCACAAAGGTGTGTGCGTAATCCATTTAAACTAACTCAATATTCTTATAACACGTTTTTTTAAAGGTAAATTATGACCGCATTACCCGTCATTGTCGGCATGGGAGGCATTAATGCCGCTGGCCGTACTTCTTTTCATCAAGGTTATCGTCGTATCGTGTTAGATAGCTTAGAGTCTCAAGCTCGCCAAGAAACATTTTTAGGCCTCGCCACATTAATGAATTTAGTGAGTGTTGTGAATGGACAACTACAAGACATGCAAGGCAATAATGTTGAGCAAAGCGACATAGAAGCACGTTTTGGTGAGCAAATTATTGCAGGTACATTAATTCGCAAAATTGAAAAACAACATTTTGATGTAGATGCCACGCCGTGGCAGCAAAAAATGACGTTAACCGCATCGGATGAAAACGCGATTGTGTTTGAAACACGCCGTCGTGATTTACCTTCGCCAGTTCCTGAAAGTTGGCACGTAGAAGAGCTTGAAAATAAAAAAGTGAAAGTAACTATTGCGGCTCAATTTGATATTAAACATGATTCTACTCGTGATAACCCAATTAAATCTGCTGGGCAACTACCCACAGGGTTTGATCCGTCAATTATGTACAATAGCCGCTACCAACCTCGTGGTTTACAAGCCACTATTTTTGCTGCCACCGATGCAATAAAATCAACCGGACTTGATTGGCAATACATTATGAATAGTGTTGAGCCTGATAAAATTGGTACCTATTCAGCATCGGTTATTGGCCAAATGGACGATAAAGGCTTAGGTGGGTTAGTCAAAGCGCGCCAGCAGGGTGATCGCGTCAGCACTAAGCAGCTAGCACTGGGTTTAAATACAATGTCGACCGATTTTATCAATGCCTATGTTACGGGCAATGTAGGGACTACTTTTTCTACATCGGGTGCGTGTGCTACTTTTTTATACAACTTGCGCGCAGCAGTAAATGATATACAAGCAGGGCGCACACGTGTTGCAATTGTGGCAAGTGTAGAATGTGCAATTACCCCTGAAGTGGTTGAAGGCTTTGGCAATATGAGTGCGCTGGCTAATATTGAAGGTTTGCGCCGCTTAGATGATTTAAGTAATGACGATGAACCTGATTATCGTAGAAGCAGCCGCCCATTTGGCGAAAACTGTGGCTTTACTTTAGGTGAAGGCGCACAAGTGGCTATATTAATGGATGATGCGCTGGCACTTGAACTAGGTGCAGACATTATGGGCTGTGTGCCTGATGTATTTGTTAACGCCGATGGAGTAAAAAAATCAATTACTTCACCTGGGCCTGGTAACTACATTACCATGGCAAAATCGGCTGCACTTGCCAGTAGCTTACTAGGTAAAGAGGCATTACAGCAACGTAGCTTTATTTTAGCCCATGGTTCAAGCACACCACAAAACCGCGTAACTGAGTCGTTAATTTATCATAAAGTAGCGCAAACATTTGCAATAGATAATTGGAAAGTAACCGCCCCTAAAGCGTATGTTGGCCATACTATAGCACCTGCCAGTGGCGATCAGCTTGCCATTGCCTTAGGTGTATTTAGTCATAATATTATGCCGGGTATTACCACTATAGATAAAGTGGCTGATGATGTTTATGCAGATCATTTAGATATTCGTAACAGTCACTATGATTGTGGTGATATGGATATTGCATTTATAAATTCTAAAGGGTTTGGTGGTAATAATGCAACAGCCACAGTGCTTTCAGCAAAAGTAACGATGCAGATGCTTGCTAAGCGTCATGGCGATGAAATGATGGGGCTCTATACCAGCAAACATGCAGCGGTAAAAGAAGCACAACAGCACTATCAACAACAAGCAGATTTAGGTCAATACGCGCTAGTTTATCGTTTTGGTGATGGGCTGATTGATGAAAATGACATTGTTATTGATGAGCACAGCATTCAGCTGCCAGGCTTTGAAAAAGCAATTATATTCAATACAACAAATTCCTATCAAGATATGTTCTAAGCACACATACTTGTTAGCAAGGCGCTTTTTAAGCGCCTTTTTTAATGACTAAAAACAACAGCGTAATAACTAAATATATTTAGCAATCAGGCTGTTTTTATTACGATATTTCCAGTTTAAGTAGCGCTTAGCGAGTAGGGCGGTAAGCACAACCACTACAGCAATCATCGCCATGGTCGCAATATAACTCATACCATACCCTGATGGTAAGCCAACAAGGGTTTCACCATAGGTCATATCACTAAAGTTAAATCCAAGAGCAGGTATTAAAAGCCAACTGATAGCATGCAGCAAATACAAGTGAGTGAGGTAGGAAAACATGCTGGTTTTACCTAGTACTTGCAGAAAATTTTGCGAAAAACTAGCCTTTAAGTGGCTCAACAGTTTTAGCGCAATTAAACCAAGCCCTACAGTAAGTAACATAAATTGTAACGACAACGGATATTTAGTCGGATTTAAAAACGACATAATAGTCAGCAGTGGAGCTGTATGTGTAGAAAACTGTGACATATCACCGTATAAATTAAAGCCGCGTAGTATTGAATAAAGTGCTAGGCAGCTCATACCCATAATAAAAGCATAATTCATCACTTTTTTACTATAATGCTGAGATTTATAATATACACCTGCACAATAAGCCAAACACATGAGTCCAACAATAGGCGCAACGGGGTAGGTCGTTCTAATAGAAAAATCAAACGGCAGTGCTAATACATTTTTTTGATGAACGATAGACCACAGTGTATGCGCGATGGTGTTACTTTCAAAGGTAATACCATCTAATAAGTTATGACCAAATACCAGTAATAACCCAGCTATAAATACAGGGTATATACCTATTAAGCGAAGCAAGCCAAGCACCACAAAGCCCCAGCCAATCGCCCAAATTACTTGAGCATATAACATCGGGAAAAGAGGATTAAAACTCCATGACCATGACACAATTGTAAACTCAAATAAAATAAGCACTAAGCCTCGAACTATTAAAGCGTTAGCAAACTGACGAGTACACGCGTATTTATGCTCTGTAATAGCGGCAGAGAGGCCTGCTAAAAATACAAATAATGGCGCACAGAAATGCGATATAAAGCGTGTGAAAAAAGTAAGCGCATCTGTTCCGGGTATGGTCATGGGATCAGTTACTGAATAATTTAGACAATAATACATGCCGTGATCTATCACCATAAATATGATGATAATGCCGCGTAATAGATCAATATGATGCAAGCGACTTTGCGATAAAGATAATGACATAAAATACAATTAACAAGAATGAAAAAAATGAACTTGATTATATGTTATATTATATCAAAAGGCGAGTTTGAAGATTGAATTTAACAGGGTGATCGCGTCAGCGCTAAGCAATTAATTATAATTTTCATTATTTAAATTTTTTAACATACCTAAGCGTTATGAAGTTTATTACTGCCAACAAAATAGCTATTTCATAGCGGCTGTACGCAATAGCGATACCAATTAAACCCATATTCCAAATACTCGCAGCTGTTGCTGTTCCAGATGTAGACTGGTTATTTTTTAAAATAGCGCCGCCACCAATAAAACCAATACCTGTAATAATACCTTGTAACATTTTAGATTGCGCCTCTGCGCCCTCCAAAACTGACATAGCAATCAGTGCATAACCACATGATGCGACGGCAACTAAAGGAAACGTTCTGAGACCTGCACCATTATGGCTATGCTCTCTATCATATGCCATTGGCAGGGCAAGTAAATACGCCATGCCAAGATGAATCAAGTTATCAATAATGTCTCTCCACTGTAGATCAATTTCCATTGCTATTTCCACGGATAAATTTTAAATAAGAGCAAAAATTGAACCAAGGTATTAATTTAAATAAAATCATTGTGTTACCTTTGTTTTATCGAGGGGGATGAGTGGCGTTAGCAATATTTACACAATAAAGTACGTTTTTACCCAGCAATGAATTTCAGCTGCGTACTACACAAGCAAACTCTATTATGTAAAATTGTGGGGCTTACATATTTTTACAACACTCCTTTTTTAAGTCGTATATAATTTGGCTTATTTGCAACGAGAGTTTACATGCGCATTTTATTAATTATTATCTTTTTAAATGTATTAAGTGGTTGCACAGTAATGGGTATATTTTTGGATGAAAAGGCGAGATCCAATTCAAACATCAATAGCACTAATAGTTATGTAAAGGATAAAGATGGTTTTAGTTTTAGCAAACTTGGTTACGAAACTGATAAAGCCATAATTGAATTTATAAAAGGAGATGACGGTGTGATTAAAAAATGTAGGCAGGTTACTAAGGTCTTAAAAGAATGTGTAGAAGTAGATAAATCTACTCTACACAGTAATGAATCTAAGCCGATAAAAACTGATGATGAAATAATAAGTGTTGGTCTATAAAGCTACTAATAAAAAAGTAACTATGATCGTAGCCAGCGTGCATTTCGAGCTGCAGCGGATACGCTTTTTTATTAGCGATATCGACCAAATTTTGCGGCTTAAGCTGCTCTTCTAAAAAGTTATCAGCATCACCTTGGCTTACCAGCATAGGTAAATAGTTAGCTTGCTCGGCTTGTTGCATTAATTCGCAAGTATCGTAGTGTGCCCACGTTGTTTTGTCGTCGCCTAAGTAGCCTGTAAATGCTTTTACACCCCACGGACACGCCATAGGATTAACAATAGGACTAAATGCCGAAGCGCTGGTGAACGATTGTGGGTTTTTAAGTGCAATCATCAATGCGCCGTGCCCGCCCATTGAATGACCACTAATTGCTTTTTTATCTGTAACAGGAAAGTGTTGCTCAATTAGTGCCGGTAACTCATTAACAACGTAATCATACATATTAAAATGGGTGTTGTAGGGCGCTTTTGTGGCATTAAGGTAAAACCCAGCACCTTGTGCAAAATCATAGCTGTCTTCGTTTGGCACGTTATCACCACGTGGGCTCGTATCTGGCGCTACAATGGCGATACCCAGCTCCGCTGCTTTTTTAAATGCGCCTGCTTTTTGCATAAAGTTTTCATCGGTACAGGTTAAACCTGATAACCAGTACAGTACCGGCACCTTATTGGTTTGACTGGCGCCTGGCGGTAAAAAAACTGCAAAACGCATAGTGCAACGAGTGCTTGAAGCGCTATGGCTGTATTGCTTATGCCATCCGCCAGCCACTTTCGCTGTTGAAATATTTTCTAACATAACAATCCTTAAAAGCCGTTACTTAATAGCAACGGCTTGTGATGGTAATTAAGTGAAATGAGCGTATTAGTAATGAATTACAGTACGAATACTTTTACCTTCATGCATTAAATCAAAGGCATCGTTAATTTCTTCTAGACTCATGGTATGAGTGATAAAGTCGTTTAGCGCAAATTCACCCGCCATGTAACGCTCTACAATTTCAGGAAGTTGTGAGCGGCCTTTAACACCACCAAATGCGCTACCACGCCATACACGGCCAGTAACAAGTTGGAACGGACGAGTTGAAATTTCTTGGCCAGCACCGGCTACACCAATAATCACCGACTCTCCCCAACCCTTATGACAACACTCAAGCGCAGAGCGCATTACATCAACATTACCAATACATTCAAATGAGTAATCAACACCACCATCGGTCATTTCAACAATGACTTCTTGAATTGGCTTGTCAAAGTCTTTTGGATTAATTAAGTCGGTAGCACCTAGTTTGGTCGCCAAGTCAAATTTAGAGGTATTAATATCAATACCAATAATACGGCTAGCACCAGCCATTTTAGCGCCAATAATGGCAGATAAACCAATACCGCCTAAACCAAAAATAGCCACCGTATCGCCGGCTTTTACTTTAGCCGTATTTGTTACAGCGCCCATACCGGTAGTAACACCACAGCCTAATAAACAAATTTCTTCTAACGACGCTTCTTTATTTACTTTAGCCAATGAGATTTCTGGCAATACTGTGTATTCAGAAAATGTAGATGTACCCATATAGTGGTAAATAGGCTCGCCATCTTTGAAAAAGCGAGTGGTGCCATCTGGCATTAAGCCTTTACCTTGCGTTTCGCGAACTGCTGAACACAAGTTTGTTTTACCTGAAGTACACATTTTACATTCACCACATTCTGCGGTGTATAAAGGAATAACGTGATCGCCAACTTCTACACTCGTAACGCCTTCGCCCACAGCGTAAACCACCCCAGCGCCTTCATGACCTAAAATAGCGGGGAAAATACCTTCAGGATCTTCACCTGATAAAGTAAAAGCGTCTGTATGGCATACACCAGTGGCAGTGATTTTTACCATTACTTCGCCTTTTTTAGGCATCATCACATCAACTTCTTCAACGCTTAAAGGCTGATTAGGGCCCCAGGCAATCGCTGCTTTTGATTTTATAAATTCAGACATGTGTATATCCTTTGTAGTGGTTCGAATATGAATTGTAGACCCATACTGTTTGGGTGATGAGGTTATTGTATTTGTTTCTCAGATAATGATAATCTTTAATTTAATAAAACACTTTTACAGTATGGTAATAATTATGCGTTGGGAAGGTATTGATGAGTTTATTGCTGTTGGCGAAGAGGGAAGTTTTACCCAAGCTGCACAGACGTTAGGTTTATCGGTTGCTCATATTAGCCGCCATGTTACAAAGCTAGAACAACGGTTAAATACGCAATTATTAACACGTACCACTCGAAAGGTTGTGTTAACCAAAGAGGGCGAGCAGTTTTTACACCAAGTTAAACATTTACAGCACGCAATGGACGAGGCCACTCAAGGCCTAGCATCGGTACAAACCTCACCTAAAGGTAAAATTAAATTAACAGCACCGGTTATGTATGGTGAAAGTTTTATTATGCCCATTGTGCATTCATTTATGCATGATCACCCTGAGGTAGAAGTAATCGCAACGCTCTCTAACGAGCAAGAAAACTTATTAGAGGGGGGCTTTGATTTAGCCATTCGACTAGGCCATTTAAAAGATTCAAGCTTAAAAGCGCGGCGCTTGAGCTCGCGACGATTTATTATGTGTGCTTCACCTGCATATTTAGCGCGTTTTGGTGAGCCTCACACTTTGGGGGAGCTTAATAATCATCAATGTTTAATTGGCAATAGTAGTTATTGGCGAGTAAATGAAAATAATCGTGATAAACATATTAAGGTCGCAGGGCGATTGCATTGTAATAGCGGCTGGGCACTCGTTGACGGCGCTATAAAGGGTTTAGGTATTGTTCAGTTGCCTGATTACTATATTGAAAATGAAATTAAATCCGGTCAGTTAGTGCCTATATTAACTGCATACCAACCACAACAAGAAGGCGTGTGGGGTCTATATCCGCCACGGCAATTTGTGGCTACTAATGTGCGGGTATTACTTGATTACTTAGTAACAGGGCTGAAAGTTTAGCAGGATTTACTGGCTTGTTTAAAATATAGCCAAGTATCAGATTTATAAATTATTTCTTACATTTATGGTGATATTCAATTGCGCTGAGTTCGTGCTACTATAACGCCACACTTTTGGCATTAATGTTTTAATTAATATGTTTCAACCTGTTAGCCTATTTATCGGACTCAGATATAGCCGCTCCTCTAAAGGCAATGCGTTTATTTCGTTCATTTCGTTTTTTTCTATTGCAGGTATAGCGATTGGTTTAATGGCGCTTTTTACGGTCAGTAGTGTAATGAACGGCTTTGAGAGTAGTTTAAAATCTAATATGTTGGGGCTTATTCCACACGTTGAAGTACAAGCCAAAGATCACTCCAAAGCGCAAATGAATTCGTTAAAATCTGCGCTTGAGCAATCACCGTATGTTGATCATGTTAGTTTGTACCGCCACGGTGAAGCCATATTGCAAACCAATAAAGATCTTCACGGGGTGTTATTACAAGGGCTTTACGACAATAACGGCTCGCTGTATACAATCACCGACAAAATAGTGCAAGGCAATTGGCAAAGCGTACTAAATAATAATTATAATATTGCAATAAGTCGTTATTTAAGCCGCAAACTTGGCGTTGGCTTAGGTGATAAGTTACGTGTAATTATGCCTAACGCATCTACGTACACCCCACTTGGGCGCATGCCAAGCCAACGTTTATTTAAAATTGCTGCTATCTATGAAACTGGCTCCGAAATAGACATGGGACTGGCATTTACCAGTGGCGTATCACTACAACGGGTTTTAAAACTTAGCAATAATACGGTACCTAATTTAAGCGTGTCACTGCATGAGCCGTTTGCACTTGACCAATTTATGCAAGACAGCCAACACATACTCAATGACTTTAAACTCACCGACTGGCGAAGCAGTCAAGGCACTTTATTTGCCGCCGTTGCGATGGAAAAACGCATCATGTCTATGCTCCTTGGCTTAATTGTGCTGGTGGCGGTATTTAATATTGTATCGGCACTGACCATGATGGTCAGTGAAAAACAAAGCGAAGTAGCAATTTTGCAAACATTAGGACTCACACCAAGCCAAGTGCAAA
This sequence comes from Pseudoalteromonas sp. ND6B, assembly GCF_000764215.1. Lineage (NCBI taxonomy): Bacteria > Pseudomonadati > Pseudomonadota > Gammaproteobacteria > Alteromonadales > Pseudoalteromonadaceae > Pseudoalteromonas > Pseudoalteromonas sp. ND6B. Next base: position 6,348 of record NZ_JQFL01000001.1, on the reverse strand, counting down.
CCGTATTTATGGTACAAGGGCTCTATAACGGAGTAATTGGCACGGCCGTGGGTGCTTTTTTAGGTATTTTATTAAGCTTATATATAAATGAACTGCTGGCTTTGGTTGGTTTAAATTTACTATCGGGAATTTCACTCCCCGTCAAATTTGATGTGGTTAGTTTAAGTGTTATTGCTGTTTTAAGCTTAGCAATGAGCTTTTTAGCGACTTTATATCCAGCGCGCCAAGCCGCTAAAGTAAACCCAGCAGAGGTATTACGTTATGAATGATTTAGTAATTAGTTGTGAAAAAATAAGTAAAGTGTACCAAGACGGGCAAAATCAGGTTGAGGTATTAAAAGGGGTTGATTTAGCCCTAACGCAAGGTGAAATGCTGGCAATTGTTGGCAGCTCAGGTTCAGGTAAAAGCACCTTGTTACATATTTTAGGCACCTTAGACACGGCCAGTGCGGGTAGTGCAAAAATAAAAAACCAAGACGTTGCTAAGTTATCTCGCTCGCAGCAAGCGGCTTTTAGAAATAAAAACTTAGGGTTTATTTATCAGTTCCACCATTTATTAATGGAATTTAGTGCGGTTGAAAACGTTGCCATGCCATTACTTATTAAAGGGTTAAGCGCAAAAGAAGCCAATAAGAAAGCGCTTAACATGCTAGATAAGGTAGGCCTTGCACACAGAAGTAGCCATAAGCCTTCGGCTCTTTCTGGTGGTGAGCGTCAGCGTGTTGCCATTGCTCGCGCTTTAGTGACAGAGCCTGCGCTGGTGCTTGCCGATGAGCCAACGGGTAATTTAGATAAGCAAAATGCGATTAAAATTTACGATTTAATTAATGAGCTAAATAAAAGTTTAAACACCAGCTTTGTGGTGGTGACTCATGATTTAGAACTGGCTGATAAGCTGGGTAAAATAGCTTATTTAGATGACGGTAAACTATCAATAAAAGAGTCTAGCCATGTTGCTTAGTGCCTTTATTAGTAAACGCTTTAGAGCATACTCAGGCCATAAAGATGAAAAAAATGCCTTTGTAAGTTTTATAGCCAAAGCATCCACTATCGGTATTTTACTTGGTGTTGCAGTGTTAATTGTGGCGTTATCGGTGATTAATGGGTTTGAGCAGCAATTAGTGCATCGCTTATTGAGTGTGGTGCCGCAAGTTGAATATGTTGCCCCAAGTAGGCCAATTGCCGATTGGCCCACTAAAGTCGAAAAGTTAAAACAGCAACCACACGTAACAGGCGCAGCCCCATTTATTGCCGTTAATGGTATGGCGCAATTTAAAAGCCAATTAAAAGCGGTTGAGATCCGAGGTGTTGAGCCTTCGTTGGAAGGTGATGTGTCAGCCATTAACCAATTTACACAAGGTAAATTAGTCAGCCAGTTAACAGGTGATGATGTTATTTTAGGCAAGCAAATTGTTAAGCAACTTAATATCGCATTAGGTGATAATGTGACCTTGTTAATCCCGCAAATTAGTGAAAAAGGCCAGTCATTACTCGCCCCAAAACGTGTTACCCTCACGCTTGCGGGCATTATAGAAATGGGCGGACCAATCGACAGCAGCGCTGCTTTTATTCATCTTAACAAAGCACAACAAACCTTAGGCTATGATCAAAGCCAAGTAACAGGGTTACGCTTGCGTGTTGATGATGTGTTTTCGGCGCATCAAATAGCGCTTCGTGTTGGCCAGACTATTACCGATTATGTGTATATTTCGAGTTGGCTTAGAACGCAAGGTAGCTTGTATCAAGATATTCAAATGGTGCGCACGATTGTTTATATTGTGGTGTTTTTAATTATCGCGGTGGCGAGTTTCAATATTGTGTCTTCACTGGTAATGGAAGTGCGTGAAAAAGAAGGCAATATTGCTATTTTAAAAACCATGGGTGCCAAAGACAGTACCATATTGGCTACTTTTGTCATGCAAGGCTTAACCCAAGCATTTGTGGGTGTACTTTTAGGCTCAATTGTTGGCGTGATTTTAGCAGTTAATATTAGTGAGCTATTTACTTGGCTGAGCTTGTTACTGGGTGAAAACCCGCTAGAAGGTGTGTACTTTATCGAATTTTTGCCCAGTAAATTAGTTTGGCAAGATATTGTGTTGACCGTTATAGCCACCTTTGTGCTTGCGATATTGGCGACGCTATATCCAGCATGGCAAGCAACACGCGTAGATCCGGCAAAGGTATTGGGTAATTAAACACAGTATTTAATAGGGTGCTTAGTGTAACTCTGATAAACTTCGCCGCTACTAAACAGCTTTTGTTTGCTGAGCGCTTATTTACCTTGGGATTTACTTTGACAAATAACGATATTTTACGCCGTATTCGCTACACCTTTGATTTAACTGATTCAGCTATGGTTGATGTTTTCGCCGCAGCAGCGCAGAGCGTAAGCACTGAGCAGGTGATTGCATGGTTAACTAAAGAGGGCGAGCCTGGGTATACCCCAATAAGTGACACTGAATTTGCGGTATTTTTAAATGGTTTTATAAATACCAAGCGCGGCAAGCGTGAAGGTGAGCAGCCAGAGCCTGAAAGTAAATTGAACAACAATATTATTTTTATGAAGCTACGTATTGCTTTAAATATGAAAGCAGAAGACGTGATCGCGACCTTGGCGTTGGTTGATTTTGATTTAAGTAAACATGAGCTAAGCGCATTTTCACGTAAAGTTGAAAACAAGCATTACCGTGTGTGTAACGATCAAATATTGCGTTTATTTTTAACCGGTGTACAGCGTACTTTTCGCCCAGATGGCGAAAAAGCTTAATGCATTTTATGGAGGTTGAATACAACCTCCATTTTGACCTCTCCACATTTACTCAATTATCAGTCTATCCTTCTACAACTTCAGTCTCATAAAGCAGTTTATTTTGTCGCTCTCGTAAAAATGTAGAGTCGTATTTTGTTTTACTATTTTTTTAATACTTTTAACGTGTTATTCATTCAAATGGGTGTTTTTAGCATATAAATTCTTTTTTAATGATTTTTTATACAAAAGAAACAACAATTTAATTCAACATCAAACACGTGCATCCAGTTTATCTATGATGTTAAAGTGTGAAAATAATGATCGGATAATTAATTTCTTCACTAACAATAGCATTGATCATTTTTCCTATTTCAAATTAAAAAATACCTACATGGAAGAATAAATATGAATTATATACACACAACCATTGCGCAGTTAAAACAAACGAGCCCTGCGCAATGTGAGTTTTATCAAGCAGTGGAAGAAGTGCTTGACTCACTTGAACCTGTATTTGCGCAAACAAGTCATTACCAACAACAAGCAATTATTCAAAGAATGGTAGAGCCAGAACGTCAACTAATGTTTCGTGTGCCTTGGGTTGACGATGAGGGCAATATTCAAGTGAATAAAGGCTACCGTATTGAATTTAATTCGGCGTTAGGGCCTTACAAAGGCGGCTTACGTTTTCACCCGAGTGTAAATGCCAGCATTATAAAGTTTTTAGGCTTTGAACAAATTTTTAAAAATGCATTAACGGGCTTACCTATTGGTGGGGGAAAAGGCGGTGCGAACTTTGATCCTAAAGGACGCTCTGATGGCGAAATTATGCGTTTTTGCCAATCCTTTATGAACGAGCTATACCGCCATATTGGCCCCACCACCGATGTACCTGCCGGCGATATTGGCGTAGGTGCCAGAGAGATTGGCTATATGTTTGGTCAATACAAACGCTTAACAGGGCGTTATGAAGGGGTGCTAACGGGTAAGAGTTTACTTTGGGGTGGATCGCTTGCCCGTAAAGAGGCTACAGGCTATGGCGCTGCCTATTTTGCTAATAATATGCTTGAAGAGCGTAACGATAGCTTATCGGGTAAGCGCTGTTTAATTTCAGGCTCTGGTAATGTGGCTATTTATGCCATGGAAAAGTTATATCAACTTAATGCAACGCCAATTACCTGTAGTGACTCTAAAGGCACTTTATACGATGAGAATGGTATTGATTTAAAGCTGATAAAACAGCTCAAAGAGCAATCAAGAGGGTGTTTAAGTGACTACTTAGACACTCATCCTCAAGCCAAGTATACGCCTCGCGATGATTACCCTGAGGATGGTCATACGGTATGGCGCTACAGTGCGGATGCGGCATTCCCTTGCGCCACGCAAAATGAATTGACCGAAGCGGATGCAAAAGCGCTACTTGATAATGGCTGTAAATTAGTATGTGAAGGAGCCAATATGCCCTCAACCAAAGAAGCGATTGATTGCTTCATTGAAGCAAAAATAGCTTATGGCCCGGGTAAAGCGGCAAATGCCGGTGGCGTGGCAACCAGCCAACTAGAAATGGCGCAAAATGCCAGTATGCAAAGCTGGACGTTTGAAGAAGTTGATGAAAAGCTCAAGCAAATAATGAAAGATATTTTCACAACAGCAAGCGATACCGCAAAAGAATTTGATCAGCCCGGTAATCTATTACTTGGCGCTAACATCGCTGGTTTTAGACGTGTAGCCGATGCAATGATTGAACAAGGCGTGGTGTAACCGCTCGTTTAATTTATAAGCTTTATTATAAAGCCATAAGTAGCTCATATCTGATCTGACAGTTCCAACTAATAAGTTAAGAGTTCATCTGACAGGCAGTTATGAGCGAGAAGCAGACGGTCAGGTAAACTCATTTTTGGACAGAAACACGTTAGAGTATTTATTAGATAACTCTGCGTTAAGTAGTTGGTCACGCTACCACTACACACCTAACCTTAATTATTGCACTGTAAACACCAAAACTCGACTAGAGCTGAGAATGCCGAACGATGCGAATCTGTCTTAAACAGTTTGTAATAAACTAGCACTCGATGAAGTGATCATTGTTATCTATGTACATCTCTATATTCTCAAATACCCATTGCGTCTTTGAGTTATCATTGCGACCACTACGTTTTCTTTCACGAGGCTTCCAGCGCCCGAAAAATATATATTCTTTTGATGGATCTATGTACTTGAGCAATGAACTATTCTTTAAAATAATTTGTGGAATTGGCTTCTTAATTACTCCATTTTTATCAGGTTCCACAAATTGAATCGCCCCGTGTTTGCCAGAGACTCAATAACTTGAGAAACTGGAACTATGAAAAAATCAAATCGCTATACATCAGAATTTCGTGAACGTGCAATTAGGCTTGTTACCACACAACAGCATGAATACCCTTCTCTTTGGGCTGCGCTAGTATCGATTTCAGATAAACTGGGATGTACCCCAGAAACACTTAGAGCATGGGTCAAGAAATCTCAAGCTCAACCGTCTAAACCCTCTTCTAATACGCAATCAACTGAAGAACGCCTTGCCGTCTTAGAGCGCGAGAATAAAGAGCTCAAGCGAACGAATGATATCCTGAGGCAAGCTGCCGCTTTTTTCGCCCAAGCGGAGCTCGACCGCAAACAGAAGTAATAGTGGATTTTATTGATGCTTGCAGAGAGCATTACGGTGTCGAGTCAATTTGCAAGGAATTGCCGATTGCACCATCAACGTATTATTCTCATAAACAGATACAAAGAGAGCCTGAGCGACTGTCTAACCGCAAAAAGCGTGATGCTGAGCTGATAATACTCATTCGCGAAGTGTGGGAGGATAATATGTCAGTTTATGGTGCAAGAAAAATATGGAAGCAGCTACAGCTTGACGACCATCAAGTCGCCCGCTGTACAGTCGAACGATTGATGCGAGTTATGGGAATTCAAGGTGTTCGTCGGGGTAAAGCACATAAGACAACGATACCTGACGAGCAACAAGATAAGCCACTTGATTTAGTTAATCGTCAATTTACTGCTGAGCAGCCAAATCAACTTTGGGTAGCTGACATCACCTATGTTGCCACATGGAGTGGGTTTGTTTATGTCGCTTTCGTGATAGATGTTTTTTCACGATACATTGTAGGTTGGCGTGTATCAACGACAATGCACACAGAGCTTATTCTTGATGCGTTAGAGCAAGCTATTTGGCATCGTGGCAACCCCGAAGGGTTAATTCACCACAGCGACAGAGGCAGCCAATATTTGTCTATACGATACACTGAGCGACTTGCTGAAGCTGGAATTCAAGCGTCTGTAGGCAGTGTGGGTGACTCTTATGACAATGCATTGGCTGAAACAATAAATGGATTATTTAAAACAGAGATTATTCGCAGAAATGGCCCGTGGAAGAATGTTGATGCTGTTGAATACGCAACGTTAGAGTGGGTCAATTGGTTTAATAATCAACGCTTATTATCTTCAATTGGGTATATTTCACCAGCTCAATATGAAACAGACTACTATGATAATTTAAACGAGTCAGGTAAAGTGGCCTGACTTAAACAAACTGGTCTCCGATGAACTCGGGGCGATTCA